>CBDVDO010000033.1:0-9803 GCA_965372765.1 uncultured Anaerolineales bacterium | reverse complement strand
GTGATACCTTCTCGTTTGATTCCTTTGCTATCCCCAATCCCTGGATCTTGGTTGGTTTGATCACAGCTGCGCTTGCAGTGTTTACTAAATCTAAAAATCAAGATAAGGAGAGTTTAACCTGAATAAGAAACCATTACTTATAATTTTGATTATTTTGGCTGTCATCGTATTGTGTTTTTCCTGTCTGGCATGCGGTGTAATTGGATACGGAATCAATGTCTGGATGGCGAAAGGTGAAATCGTTGATCCTGAACCTGCTGCTGAAGCCCCCCCGGTCCAATATTCCTACACATTGGAAACTTTGTTGAATGTGGAGGTCCCGATCAATGATCCTATCGATATCGCCCAACGGCTTGAGGGAAAAGAAAACATTCCACTGACACTGCCAGTGGAAAACCTGAATAGGCAGGTTGGCGAGAAGGAAACTTTTTGGGTGACAGATACGGATACAGCTGTAAATTTCCAGGTTGAGACAACCCTGGCAGCTGTGACCGATCATCTGTATTTTTGGATTGAAGACGGCGTTGATTATTCAGAAAAGGCGCTTAACAAGTTAGCCGCAGAATTTGAGAACAATATTTATCCGACCAATCAGGAATTCTTTGGCTCAGAATGGACTCCGGGAGTTGATGAAGACCCCCATCTTTATGTGATTTATGCCAGGGGATTGGGATCAAACCTGGCAGGCTATTATGCCTCGATTGATGAATACCACCCGCTGGTTCACGAGTTCTCCAATGCCCATGAAACCTTTATGCTCAGCGCTGATAATGCGGGTTTAACTGAATTATATACTTATGGTGTTTTAGCTCATGAGTTTCAGCACATGATCCATTGGTATCGAGACAGAAATGAAACCTCATGGCTGAATGAGGGATTTTCCGAACTGGCGACCCTTCTAACTGGTCTCCGGGATGGTCCTACTCATGATTATTTTTATGCCGATGACCCTGATTCTCAGCTGAATGATTGGCCGAATGATCCCAATGCGACTATTCCTCATTATGGTTCCAGTTTTCTTTTTGTAACTTACTTCCTGGACCGGTTCGGCAGTGAAGCGACCAAAGCATTGGTATCCGATGATCTAAACGGTTTGCAGAGTGTCGATAAAGTATTGCAGGACCTGGAAATAGTTGATCCTAAAACCGGCATTATCATAACTGCAGACGAATTTTTTCTTGATTGGGTAGTGACCAACTATATTAAAGATGACTATAACGTCTCCGATAGATTTGACTACTCAAACTATCCTGAAGCCCCGATTTTTTATCCCACCGAGAGCATCGATCAATGCCCAACGGGCGTGGTATATAGAGATGTCCACCAGTATGGGGTTGATTACATTGAATTTAACTGCCTGGGATCCTATAGGCTGCAATTTGAGGGGCAGCAGTCAGTCCAGCTCCTGCCAGAATATCCACATTCAGGTTCATACGCTTTTTGGTCCAATAAAGGGGACCAATCGGATATGCGGTTAACCCGCGAATTTGATTTGAGTGAGGTGTCTGGCTCAATTACATTGGACTATTGGACCTGGTATGATCTGGAAGCAGATTATGATTACATCTTCCTGGAAATTTCAACCAACGGCGGGGAATGGAGGATTATAAGAGCACCGTCAACCACTTCAGAGGATCCATCAGGCAATAGTTATGGCTGGGGATACAACGGATTATCCGGAGATGACGGCAGCTGGATCCAGGAAAGTGTTGATCTGTCTGCTTATGCTGGAGAGACTATTCAAGTTCGTTTTGAATACATAACCGACGCTGCAGTTCACGGTGAAGGATTTTTGCTGGATGATGTCTCGATCCCGGAAATCGGATACTTTGCAGATTTTGAAGAAGATGATGGAGGGTGGGTCAGTGAAGGTTTTGTCCGCATCGAAAATACACTGCCTCAAACGTACCGTTTGGCTTTAATTCATCTGGGCGCAGCTCCAAGAGTCCAATATTTAACAGTATCGGCGGAAAATCAGGTAGATATACCGATTACAATTGGAGAGGATGGCGTCCAGGAAGTGGTTCTGGTTGTTACTGGGACTACCCGATTTACCCGGCAAAAAGCTGATTATAAATTTGAGTTGATAGAAGAATAGAATATAAAACACTCCCATATTTTATATAAATTGGGAGTGTTTTTGTTTAAATATCGTTGAAAAGAACTGGACCAGAGGTGCAAATTCAGTTTTTTTACCTGGTTTCCGGAATTATTTAGCTTCTTTTTGCTCGATTAGAACTTCCAGTTGTTTCTCAAGTTCAGCGCGCTTATTCTGGGCAGCTTCTTTGATTTCAATTTGGATTTCATCTACTTGTTGTCGAATTGTGGAGCGCAGTTCCTTCCCTGAATAAGGAGTGAGCAGCAGCGCTGCCAATCCACCCAGGATCCCTCCGAGTACTGCTCCGAATGTGAATGCGATAGCCTTTCTCATCAATAGATCTCCTTTAGCCAATCTTGCTTTTGTTTATTATAATTGGTCTTTAAGAAAAAAGAAACCGCCCTTCAGGATTCCAGGAGAGAATGACTTTGATTGACCTAACACTTCCACTGATTGATTTGCACCGCCATCTCGATGGTAGTATCCGCCTGGAGACGATTTTGGAATTGGGGAAGAAACATGGAATTCCACTTCCGGCTAGTGATATTGAAAGTTTGCGGCCGTATGTTCAGATCACAGATCCGCGTCCCGGGGTGATGGCGTTTATTGAAAAATTTAAATACATGATAGGTGTGCTGGCGGATTATGACGCCTGCAGTCGGGTTGCATACGAGAACGTTGAGGATGCATCTCTGGAGGGTATTGACTACATAGAGCTCCGCTTCAGCCCCCTGTTTATGGCTGAACCGCATGGTTTATCCCCGGAAGGGGTTGTAGAAGCCGTCTTGGAAGGTGTCAATCAAGGACAAAACGAATTTGGCATCCAGGTTAATATTATTGGAATTATCAGCCGTACTTATGGACCTGATTTAGGTTGGAAGGAGTTGGAAACCCTTTTGGCATATAAAAACCAGATCGTTGCCTTGGATCTGGCAGGTGACGAAAAGAATTATCCCGGACAGTTGTTTGTTGATCATATCCAGGAAGGACGGTCTGCGGGATGGAAAATCACAATCCATGCCGGGGAAGAAGCAGGCCCAGATAGTATCTGGCAGGCAGTAGAGGAGTTAAATGCAGACCGGATTGGTCATGGTGTCAGCGCTGTCAAGGATCCGGCATTAATGCAATATCTGGCAGAAAAGCAAATTGGACTGGAGTCCAACCTGACCAGCAATGTCCAGACCCGGGTTGTTGATATGTATAGCTCGCACCCGCTGCGGAGGTTCTTAGAAGAGGGAATTTTGGCTACAATTAATACCGATGATCCTGGTATTAGCGGGATAGATATCAGACATGAATACGAACAAGCGGCACCTGCTGCAGGATTAACCCCTGATCAAATTCATCAGGCTCAACGGAATTCACTGGAAATTTCTTTTTTAACTGATGATGAGAAAGGTATACTCAGCCATAATGCAAAAAATCGGAAGAAAAACTAAATGAAAGAAACAGATTTCCAATCCTTGTTTATATTTAGAAATTAAGAGATAATTGGGTACTGCTCGGATTTGACCCCAAACCGGGACATAAACAAATTACTGATTAAATAGCATCTGGCCCCTACCAGCTAAGGAGGGTACCATCTCTGATTCCCCCGATACTCAACGGAAAATATCGACTCATACTTTTCACCTGAAAAAACAGCGTGGTGAACAGCTGACCATGCTAACTGCCTATGATTACCCAACAGCCAGGGCAGTTGACCTTGCAGGGATTGATTCCATCCTGGTGGGAGATTCCCTGGGAATGGTTGTTCTGGGATATGAAAACACATTGCCAGTGAATATGGAAGAAATGCTTCATCACTGCCGGGCAGTTTCCCGGGGTGCTTCCCGGGCACTGCTGATTGGAGACATGCCTTTCATGTCCTATCAGGTTAGCATAGAGGAAGCGGTTCGCAATGCAGGGCGGTTTCTTCAAGAATCCGGAATGAATGCAGTGAAATTAGAAGGAGGAAGGGAACGCCTGGGTGCTGTCAGAGCAATCCTCGATGCGGGTATTCCTGTTTTAGCTCACCTGGGACTTACACCACAAAGTATTCATAAATTTGGGGGTTTCAAAGCTCAAGGAAAATCAGCTGAAGCAGCCGGAGCTCTCCTTGAAGATGCCCTGTCTTTGGAAGATGCAGGTTGTTTTGGCCTGGTATTGGAATCAATTCCAGACCGGGTTGCTGCGTATATCACCCAAAAGTTAAGGATACCAACGATAGGTATAGGCGCCGGCAGTGGATGTGATGGCCAGGTTCTGGTCACTCATGATCTCCTGGGTTTATATGACAGATTTACACCAAAATTTGTTAAGCAATACGCTCTCCTTTATGAGGAAATTAACACTGCTATCCGGGCTTATCAAAATGATGTTCTGGGTGGAAACTTTCCCACTAAAGAGCATTCGTTTTCTATCTCTGATCAGGAGTGGGAATTGTTTTTAAACCGCAGGGGAGAATCCTGACCCGTGGCAGAAATCTTGATTGTAGGGACTGGCGCGATGGCTCTGCTGTTTGGTGGTCATCTGGCTGCGTCCGGGGTTAAAGTAACACTATTAGGCACCTGGAAGGAAGGAATCCGGGCTATCCGAGAAAAAGGTATTCGGATAATGGGGGAAACAGGTGAGTTTGCTTATCCGGTCAAGGCAACAGCTGATATCAGGGAAATAGAAAAAGTTCCCTTTGCGCTTATATTGGTGAAATCCTGGCAGACTGAGCGGGCAGCTCAGCAGCTTAAAGAAGTGATGCAGCACGATAGTGTGGCTCTAACCATGCAAAACGGGCTGGGAAACCTGGCGATTTTAAGCGACACTTTAGGAGAAGAACGAACTGCACTGGGTGTAACAACGTACGGTGCCACTCTTCTAGAGCCGGGATTGGTTCGTCATGGTGGGGAAGGGGTTATCACGCTTGGTATTCATCCTCGACTGCGTACATTTAAGGATTATCTCCAACAAGCCGGGTTTTTGATTCATGAAGCAACGGACTTATCAGGATTGGTATGGAGCAAGCTAATTATCAATGCCGCCATTAATCCCCTCACCGCCCTTTTGGGCGTAACTAACGGAGAGCTCCTCGCTAGCAGATCTGCTAAAGAAATTATGCGTGTTGCAGCCGAAGAAGTTGCTTCTGTCGCTTCAGCAAAAGGTATTGAATTAATTTTCAAGGATCCTGCCCTTGCAGCTGAAGAAGTTGCCGCCGCGACTTCAGGGAACATTTCTTCCATGCTCCAGGATATCAGACGGAAAGCGCCAACTGAAATTGATGCGATTTGTGGAGAGATTGTCCGGGAGGGAAAGAGGTTAAATGTACCTACCCCTGTAAATAAACTCTTATTTCAATTGGTTCAGGCGCAAGTGGATTTATCTGGGAAAAGTTATGAAAACAGTTGAAACTTTTGATGCTTTGCAAGAAGGGTTGTTAAGACTGAAACGGCCGCTGGGTTTTGTTCCCACTATGGGATATCTTCATGAAGGGCATCTCTCTCTGGTAAAAAAAGCGAAACAGGATTGTGAAAGTGTCGTAGTGAGCATATTTGCAAATCCTGCCCAGTTTGCTCCGGATGAGGACCTGGATAATTACCCCCGGGATATCGACCGGGATCTGGAATTGTTATCAGGTGTTGGAACAAATTTGGTTTGGATACCTTCTGTAAAAAGTATGTACCCAGAGGATTTTCAGACCTGGATTAATGTTGAACAAGTAACTAAATCGCTGGAAGGACTGGTGAGAAACACTCATTTCCGGGGTGTTACAACCGTAGTGTCAAAACTGTTTAATGCAGTCCAGCCTGACAAAGCTTATTTTGGACAAAAAGATGCTCAACAGGCTGTTGTTATCAAACAAATGGTCCGTGATTTAAATTACCCGATTGAGATTGTAATTTGTCCAATCATTCGCGAGATGGATGGGTTAGCAATGTCCAGCCGCAACAGCTACTTGAATGAAGGGGAACGACAAGCGGCACTCTGTCTTTTCCGGGGGCTCAGGACAGCGGAAGAAGCTTTCCATAATGGTGAAAAAAATGCGGAAAAAATAAGGGAGATTGTTGCCGGAGTGGTCAATGAAGAACAATTGGCAGACCTTCAATACGTTTCCTGCGCTCACCCGGAAACCCTCAAAGAATTAGGAGGGGAAATTGAATCCTGCCTGCTATCCATGGCGGTTTTTATCGGGCGGACTCGACTGATTGATAATATCCTTTTACGTCAACTGAAAACCTGATTTCTCAACATTGTTAATGTTTTGGATGCTTTGATAATAGTAAATAGAATACGAATATACAAATCTGCTATCTAATCAGAAGAGAGAATTATGTACCGAAAACTACTGAAATCTAAAATACATCGAGCAGTTGTGACTGGAACAGAACTGGACTACGAAGGGAGCATAACCATTGACAGCCACTTGCTGAAACAAGCTGGAATCAAGGAATTTGAATATGTCCAGGTTGTGAATTTAGCTACTGGAGCCCGGTTCGAAACATATACACTGGCTGGTGAGCCGGACTCGGGTATTATTGAACTCAATGGCGCAGCCGCGCGCCTCTGTCATCAGGGTGACCGGATAATTATTATGTCTCATGTTCTGGTGTCTGAACCGCTGCCGGAGAATTGGCAACCAACAATTATTCTGGTAGATGATCAAAACCAAGTGAGGGAAAAATAATGTTAATGACAATTGATATTGGAAATACAAATATTTCTATTGGCATTTACCAGGGAAATGAGTTAGGCCCCCGCTGGCGGGTTTCAACTGACCACAACCGCATGCCGGATGAATATGGACTTCAGATTGATGGTTTGCTCAAGCATGAGAATTTAGGGCCAGATGATATCAGTGGTATTTGCCTTGCTTCCGTTGTGCCTCCGCTTAATGGGGTTTTTCTCCAGGCTTGCCGGGAATACCTGAATCATGATCCCCTGGTTGTGGATGCCGGGATAAAAACCGGGGTGCGCATCCTTTATGAAACACCGCGATCAGTGGGTGCAGATCGAATTGTTGATGCTGTTGCTGTTAAGCATCTTTACGGGGTTCCAGCTTGTGTGGTTGATTTCGGCACCGGGACCACATTTGATGCCATCTCCCGGGAAGGAGATTACCTTGGGGGAGCAATCGCGCCTGGAATTGGCATCGCTGCTGAAGCCTTGTTCCGGAGGGCAGCCAAATTACCCCGGGTAGAGTTAACTACACCTCCCTCTGTTATCGGACAGAACACACCCCATTCTATGCAATCAGGATTAATTTACGGGTATGTAGGTTTGGTTGAAGGGATGGTCACTCGTTTTCGCGCTGAGCTGGGTCCTGAAATGAAGGTTATTGCTACAGGTGGATTAACAGAGATTATTGCCAGGGAAACCAAGATGATAGATATCGTTGCTCCCTGGTTGACGCTGGATGGACTTCGAATCATCTGGGATATGAACCAATAATGAAAGGAAAAAACTCATGCCCAAACCCTGATTTGGGGAATCAAAGGTATTAATTGATACCGGGAAACTTAAACTTATCAGGCCCAGGATCGGTATCCTCAGCACGACAGCTGGCTGTAAATCAATAACCAGAAGGTTTAACAAGGAATTTTAAATGAAGGTATTTGAAGAAAAACGAATTGTACTGGGAGTTACCGGATCTGTTGCTGCTTATAAAATTGTAGACCTGGCATCAAAATTAACCCAATTGGGGGCAAAGGTAGATGTTATTCTGACAGAATCTGCCGCCAAGCTGGTTTCTCCCCTCACTTTCTCGTCAGTAACAAGCCGCAAGGCTTACATCGATCAAGATCTGTGGCAGGTTGAAGATCATGTTCTCCACATTAAGTTAGGGGAAGAAAACCAGGCTTTTTTGATTGCCCCGGCAACTGCGAACACGATTGCAAAACTTGCCAATGGTTTGGCGGATAATCTGCTTACTGTTAGCGCCCTGGCATCCCGAACCGGGCTGCTGTTGGCACCGGCGATGGACGGGGGTATGTATTCCCATCCGGCAACCCAGGAAAACCTTCAAATCCTGGAAAAACGGGGAGTAATACTTTTAGGTCCAGCTGCGGGCCATCTGGCTTCCGGAATGTCAGGGAAAGGGCGGATGCTGGAATCTGTCCAGCTTTTGGGACATTTGCGAGTGTTTTTAGGTCAGGATGGTGTCTTGAAAGGGAAAAAAGTGGTTGTTACCGCAGGTGGAACTCAGGAACCGATTGACCCGGTTCGGGTACTGTCTAATAAGTCATCAGGAAAACAAGGATTTGCACTGGCTCAGGCGGCGTTGGACCAGGGCGCTGAAGTGACCTTAATCTCAAGCCCTGTTTGTTTAACCACCCCGGTTGGCGCTTCAAAGGTTGACGTCACAACAGCTGAACAGATGGCAGCTGCTGTGTTGGAGGAAACTGAAAACGCTGATTTGTTAATCATGGCTGCAGCCGTTGCTGATTATAAACCGGCTCAAGAATTGAATCGGAAAGTTAAAAAGGACCAGGGTGGTTTGTCTGTGATCAACCTGGAAAACACACCGGATATCCTTAGTGAACTGGCTCAGAGAAAAAAATCTGCTGGGATTGGACCGCGGTTGGTAATAGGTTTTGCTGCTGAAACTGATAACCTTCTGGAAAACGCATCATCAAAGCTGAAAAAAAAGGACCTTGACCTGATTGTTGCTAATGATGTCAGCCGGAAAGATTCTAGTTTTGGTTCTGACAAAAACCAGGTAACGCTGATATGGAAAGACGGCCGGACAGAGGAACTGCCACTGATGGAAAAATCTGAAGTATCTGATATCATTATTCAGGAATCTGTAATATTGCTACAAAAGATCTGATCCCAAGCAACTTGACACAGGATTTAATAGCATCAAAGGGAGACTCGTCTATGAACACGGATGTCTACAAAAAGCTAGCGTTAAAATTGGATGATCTGCCAAACCGGTTCACGGCGACAGAAAGCGGAATTGAATTGCGTCTGCTGGAAAAAGTATTTACTCCAGAAGAAGCAGTACTGGCAGCCGAAATGGGATTTGTAAAAGAACCAGTTTCACTCATTGCTTCCCGGGCAAATCTCCCTGAAAAACAAGCCCGGCAAATCTTAAAAGATATGGTTAGGAAAAGGGTAATTCTTTTCTCAAAAGGGGATCAGGAATTAGTATATGGGTTAATGCCTTTTGTGGTTGGATTTTACGAAGAATTGCTTCCTCGCATGGATCAGGAGTTGGCAGAACTCTTCGAGCAGTATTTCCAGGAAACCGGGGGAGAAATAACTGGAAAAGGATTATCGGTTCATCGAGTAATTCCGATTGAAGAATCAGTAGATTTTGAAATGGAAATATTTCCTTATGAAAGGGCATCTGACTTGCTGGAAAAGGCAAAATCCTGGGGTGTGCGGGATTGTATTTGCCGGGTACAAAAAAAGCTGATTGGTGATCCCTGTGACCATCCAATAGAAAACTGCCTGGTATTCGCGCCAATCGAGGGTGCCTTCGATAAAAGCAAGATAGATCGAGTAATAACAAAAGAAGAAGCCCTGAAGATATTATACGAAGCGGAAGAAGCTGGGCTGGTGCATACCACCGGGAATTACCAGGGACCAAACTACTACATTTGCAACTGTTGTACCTGCAGCTGCGGTATCCTGCGGGCTGTGGTTGAATTTAACAAACCATCTGCAATCACAAAATCTGATTTTTTGGTTGTAATTGACGATGATTTATGTGTCTCCTGCGGGGATTGTATTG
>CBDVDO010000032.1:0-9869 GCA_965372765.1 uncultured Anaerolineales bacterium | reverse complement strand
ACCAGAAAGATTGGGGGATTTCTTGATAAAATTCGCGACGGAGCAAGCAGGGTATCAAAGATTATTGTTCAACCGGTTATACAACCGTCAGCTTATCTGAAGGGATTTAAGTCAATTTTTTCCAGGGAAAAGCCCCGATATAGAATTGATTAATCAATCCCGGTGAAAATAATTAATAAGGTGGTATTTGGTTATGAATGATGAAAATCAGGAAGGACAGGGCAGCTTTGGTTTGTATATTATCCTGGGCGCGATCCTGGGTGCAGTAACTGGTGCAGGCGCAGGATATTTATTGACGAAGCGGATTGAGGAAGAGGAAGGAATCCAGCTTACAGCCGGAGATGGGATTAAAATCGGGGGATCTATCATCGCCTTTTTGCGGCAAGTATCCAGTCTTGGTCAATAATAGCCTCAGGCCAATAGTAACTAACTGATATGTCCCAAAATAATCCGTTCCCGCGGGATGTCTTCGTTGGGGAATTCCAGCGGGAATTCTCCCTAGTCGTTGACGATCAATGGCTCCTGGACGCACCTGGAGGAAACGCGCTATATGCATCCGTGGGTTATTTGGTTTGGGAAAACGAAGAATCACCGGGTATTTTAACCAGGGTTGGAGAGGATTTTCCTCAAGACTGGCTCGATGATTTCTCCAACCAGCGGATTAATGTTGACGGGGTGGTGGTTCTCCCGCAAGCAGTAGATCTCAGGACATGCTATATCCATCAGGAGCACCAAACCCGCCAGGTAATTGATCCCATTCCCCACTTTTCCCGATTGGGAATTACATTACCGCCAGCATTAGTTGGATACACTTCTCAACATCATTTCCCGACTGATAGAAGAACAAAAAAAGACACATCGATCAGGGAAGAAGACATTCCCCAGAACTTTTTATCCGCTACTGGAGCTCATCTCTGCCCCCTGGATTATCTTACCCATAATCTCCTGCCAGCGGTGTTACGCCAGCAAGGCTTTTCAACCATCACCCTGGATCCTTCCTCCTCCTATATGGATCCAGCTTATTTTGGTGACATACCAGGGCTCATCACCGGGCTCACTGCCTTTATCCCCTCGGAAGAGGACTTAAAAAATCTTTATAAAGGAAAAACGAACGATCTCTGGGAAATGGCAGCTGAGTTATGCCGGTATGGATGTGAAATGGTGATCATCAAGAGAGGTGCTAACGGCCAGTATCTTTATGATGCGGCTTCGGGAAAAAAGTGGGATATCACCGCCTATCCGGCCCGGGTTCAAAATCCAATCGGAGCGGGAGATGCTTTCTGCGGCGGGTTTTTAGCTGGATACCGGCGCAATTTTGACCCCCTCCAGGCTGTCTTATACGGAAATGTTGCTTCCTCCCTGGTCATTGAGGGAAGCGGTCCTTTTTTTGCTTTGCAGGCATTGCCTGGTTTGGCTGATGCCCGCTTGGATTATTTACAGGATATGGTTAGATCTGTTTAGTTTCAGATAAAGAGGGGGAAAGAGCGTATGAACTCTCAGATACTTCCTTCGGTCGCAGGACAGGCTGGTCAGGCCTGGTCGGAGATGTGATGGATTGCTCGCTCTAGGGAGGAGAGCCAGCCCTCCCTTTCTGTCATCCTGAGCCCCAGCGAAGGATCCATAATGGGATCAGGAAGCAGAACAAGTCAATCTTCAAATACTCCTCGGTTTGTTTCTTTGAGCTCCCCATGGATTCCTCACTGCGTTCGGAATGACAAAAAGAGGGTGCTCAGTCCGAGCAAACTTCTCATAAATTGCGGTGGCAGTCAAGGAGGGAGATAACAAAGCCTTTCCATTTCGACTGTATTCAATGAGTTAAGGCTCGAACACTCACGACACCTGTTACTTTATTTTCCGAAACTGGAACCAGGCAGAAGGCCGGGATGCCCCATCTACACCATCTTCCCGTTTGATCAGGGTTAGGAGATTACTCAGTACATTGATGTCCTCTTCTGAAACCCCATGTGAGGATCCAGGATCCCTTTTCGTGTGCGCATAAAGCAGCAGGCTGCCACCGGGTGACAAGTGGTTCAGCACATTTCCAGCATAACGCTCGATATCTATCCCTGAAAAGCTGTGAAAACATCCGATGTCTAACACCAAGTCTTGCCTCCCCTCTAAAAAGCTCAAGTCCAAAACATCCCCAATCCGGAATTTAACCCTGTCTGCCAGACCAGCCTGGCGGGCTTTCCGCCGGGCGCTCCGGATCGCTTGAGGCACAAAATCAATTCCAGTCACTTTCCAACCATATTCAGCAATCGTCAGGGCGTTGGTCCCCGTCCCGCATCCAAGGTCCAGCGCAGCACCAGGAGAATTTTCCTCCAGGAATTGATAAACTTCCGGAGGTGTAATACCGGTGTCCCAGGGTGGATTCTTCAGAAAATATTGAAAGGCAAAAAAGATCTTTCTGGCCATTGAATTAAATTTCCAAATCCAGATAATCTGCGAGATCGGCTAAGGCCTGGTCCCGGTTTCGAAAATGAATTGCGTTTATGTTGGCCTCCCGGGCAGCCTTAATATTATCCACAAAATCATCTACAAAGATCAACTCTGAAGGATCCTGTCCCAGCGAATCAATCACAACTTTGTAGATCGCGGGGTCAGGTTTGGCTAATCCCATCTCAGCAGAAATAAATATCTCGTCAAACACGCCGTCAATTTTCCACAGTCCTTCCAGCAGCTTGCGCAAATTATCCCAGGCGTTGCTTAACAAAACGGTCCTATACTCTCCCCTCAATCCTTGGATAAAATCCACCAATTGGGAATCCAGCCTGTCGCCGCCCCAAAACTCGTCTTCAAAAGCAGAAAAGGAATCCAGGGGTAAATTCAGATTTTTGAGTATTGTTTGTTGGTGGTCCCCGGCTGGAACCTTTCCAATCATGGCCAAATTAGCGCTTTTTGTCCTGTACACCAGGTCACTGAGTTCCTGGTAGGACATTCCGTGTTTCTCAGCCAACTTCTGGCGGGGTAGCTTGTTCTCAGTCCGGACTAAAACCCCGCCCAGGTCAAATATCACAGTTTTGATCATGTTTGTCTTTCCCTTATATTCATTTTTCCTCCTCTGATGTTTCCAGGGAGATTACACTTACTTCCCTCCCTGGGCGGAGCTCTTTTTCGTACATATCAAACTGGCGCAAAACAAACATCCCAGCTTTGAGGTACAGGTCCGTTGCTCCCGTCAAGGAGGAGGCATCCACCTCCAGGTCGACTTTCATCTTGCCCCGTTGGTAAAACTCGCTAAAGGCGTGCTGGAGCAGCGCCAAGGCTATTCCCTGTTTCCTCCAGGGGCGTTTTACACCCAGGCTGGAGATGTGGCCAGTATCTTTATCCTCCAGCCCGTATTTTCGGCACAAACAAATCCCGATAATTTCCTCTCCATCCACAGCCAGGAACCAAAGGGAAGGATCATACGAGTCATCCCCAGTCATACTATGCTTAAACTTTTTATAGCCTTCTTCCAGGGGCTCCTTAACATATCCAAAATGGTCCTGAAAGACTTCATCGTCGACCTCATAAATTGCATAGGCTTCCTTTGCAGGATCATACAGCCTCAGGGATATTTTTTCAGGCCAGACAGGTTTCGGCGGCGGATCCTCCATCTCGATTCGCATCCTGAAACTATGCCGAATTAGTTTCAAATCAGCAGTCAAAATGGCATTCCGGGAGGATTCGATCACATGATCCGAGGAAGCTCGCATGGCTACTCTAAATTCAGGATCAACCCGGTCCAATACCTGCCGGGATCTTTCTTCTGCCCAATCCAGCAAATAGGGTTCCAGTCCCCGGTTTTCAAAGTTCGGGTCAACTGCCATCCAGGTGTAAGGATGCACAGGGGGATTGGATACATCCCATACCTCCACCAGGGCAACCAGTTTCCCTTCCTGATTTTCCACCAGGTGGATGCTTTTTTCAATCTCAAATCCGGGCGTCTCATACTCGTTCTGTAATCGAGCCAGGGAAAACCCCGGCACACCGTTATAATGGAGTGATTTCTTCTGTTCCAGCTGATGGATCCGGGGCACATCTTCCATACTGGCCTGACGAACGTTATATTTATCAGATAATATTTTTTTCATAGCCATAACTTCCTTATTTTAACCTGTTTCTAATCCTACGTCTTTCTTAACTATAGCCCATCCTTCATCATGGCTCTTTCTGAGCCACTATTACCCAGAATTGACTGGGGTATTCCCAGTAAATTTCATCTACACTCTTAATAGAATTTCTGAACAACATCCTTTTTTCCTTATTACTTATTTTCCGTTACTGCCTGAATAAACAAAACAGGCCGCGGATATGACACCCGTGACCTGTTTTGATTAAGAAAAAAGCCCCGGGTGTACGGCTCCCGGAGCTGAAGACATGTCATTCGTTAAACAAGCTCAAGCGGAGGGGAACCTCCCTGATAATTCTGCGTATTCGCAGGAGATACCAAAATTAACTTTGAGCATGTTCATAATTCCTCACTTTCTTGTTTGGACGGATGGTAGTGTAACATCCTGTTTAAGGTTGGTCAAGAGCAGGAATCAAAACCATTAGGCAAGACTTACTAAGCGTGGGTCAAGGATTTATTAGAAATTTATGATAGCTGCCAGACATAAAAGGAATTATCGATTAGCCCATGGTATGATACTGGGGAAATAAATATTTGTTGGAGAATTAATGGAGACAATTCAAAATCGACAGCAAGCCACCGCCTGGCAAAAACGCCATAATAAACTCGCTCCCCAGATTGGAGATCCTGCTCCGGATTTTACACTCAGCGATATCCGTGGCGAAAACGCCATCCGCTTGAGCGATTTCCGGGGGAATAAGCCTGTTGCCCTAATATTTGGAAGTTTTACCTGACCGCCCTATGTTCAAGGGACCGTGAGTCTCCACAACCTTTACCAGGAATTCAATGATCAAATCCAATTCGTCAAAGTCTATATCAGGGAAGCCCATCCTGTGGATGGCTGGTGGTTTGGCAAAGGCGTAATGAGCACGTTATTGAATCTATCCAGATCAAAAGCATCCCGGAATTTGTATGATCCAAAAACCCTTGAGGAACGGCAAGCGGCAGCAGGTGATTGTGAAGAATCTCTTAAATTCGGCATCAAGACCTATGTGGACGAAATGGACGATGCCGTAAACAAAGCCTATGCTGCCTGGCCAACCCGGCTGTATCTGATCAATAAGGAGGGAATGGTCATCTACGCCGGCGGATTAGGACCCTTTGGTTTTAAGCCGGGTGCATTAAAACAAGCAATTGAGAAATATATCACTGAGGAAAAAACCCCGTGAGCGATCTAATTATGAATGAAGATCAGGCTCCCCTGGAAAGACGGGCAGACGAGCTCCGTTTAGAACTACTGAAAGCAGATAAAAACCAGCTGGCGTTTACAACCAGCACAACTTTCCAGGAAGGAGATGGGGGTACAGGAAGATTTACCTTTCCCTATTGGGGAGATCAAGTAGTCTTGTCCAGTGAGGATTTTATTGCCAGAGATCCCGTCACACAGCAATCGCTGCCGCCCATCCACCAAGCCATGATTTTATATTATTTTTTCACCTCAAGAAGCTCTCCGCCTTCCGGGGGATGGATTTCGTTTTCCGAGTTAGCTGATGGGCAATTCTACAACGCAGCTTTTCAGGGATATACTGCCAATAAAATACTCCAGCATTTTACCCAAGATTATCAGGCCTTTGAAGAAAAATGCCTTGAACTTAACGGAATAAAAATATCCTTTGGTGATGGCGCTTTTAAGTACCAGATACTGCCTCAAGCCGCTATTATGCTGGTTTATTGGAAAGGCGATGATGAGTTTCCGCCTTCCTATAAGCTCTTATTTGAAGATACCGTAGACTATCATTTACCCACCGATGCCTGTGCAATTCTAGGAAGCATGTTGGTTGGAAAACTCCTGGGTTGATAAAGAGGCCATCTAGAATACGACCAAGACTAAATTATTAGAAGGAGAAGTAAATGAAAATTGCTATCAGTGGAAAAGGCGGGGTCGGAAAAACAACCCTTGCGGCTCTCCTGGCCCAGTATTACGCCGATCAGGACCGGGATGTATTTGCAGTTGATGCAGACCCATCTCCCTGTCTGGCTGGCGCGCTGGGTCTTCCTGACAATCTGCGCGAAAAACTTCATCCCATATCAGAGATGGATGCCCTGATCGAAGAGCGGACAGGCGCCAAACCGGGAGCCTCTGGTGGGTTTTTTACCCTAAATCCCCGCGTGGATGATCTCCCGGAACGTTTCAGCGTCACCCACAAAGGTGTCCGCCTGCTGGAAATGGGAAGCGTAGACCTGGGAGGTTCTG
Source organism: uncultured Anaerolineales bacterium (assembly GCA_965372765.1). GTDB lineage: Bacteria > Chloroflexota > Anaerolineae > Anaerolineales > UBA11858 > B10-G9. The sequence continues at coordinate 3,561 of CBDVDO010000032.1, read as the reverse complement.
GCTGCATCTGTCCGGAGAGCGCCATGTTAAAGACTCTCTTTTCCCATTTGCTGTTCAGGGACGATGAAGTATTAATTATTGACATGTATGCCGGAGTGGAGCATCTCGGTAGAGCAACTGTTGATTTTGTGGATGCCATGATCGTCGTTGTAGAACCCACCCAGCGCAGCCTGGCCACCGCGGCACAAATTAAAACGCTGTCCAAAGATATCGGATTGGAACGTCTGTGGTTGGTGGGCAACAAAGTCCGAACAGAAGAAGAGCTCAAGTTCCTGGAGCAGGAATCCCCCGGGCTTCCCCTTCTGGGCACACTTCCAATGGATCTGGGAGTTCTTGATGCCGACAGGCTGGGCAAGCCTGTTTATGACCATGTGCCTTCTTTGAAAGAAGCTGCCCAAAACATCGCTCAGAAATTACTGGAACCCTATCCTGGAAACAATTTAGAGGAGTAACTCTTTTATGACTATTACCATCGCTCTGGCAGGAAAAGGCGGCACAGGAAAAACTACCGTCGCTGCTCTGATCATCAAATACTTAATGAAGAAGCAAAATGCCCCCATCCTTGCCATTGATGCGGATCCGAGCGCCAACCTTAATATGGTTTTGGGTGTTGACCTTGATTCCACTGTGGGAGCAATCCGTGAGGATATGTTAAAACAAGTGCAGAACTCTGTGACTGCTGGTGGTGCTGCTCGCGGCAGCTTAGCAGGAGGCATGTCCAAACGTGATTACCTGGATTATGAAATCCATTCTTTGTTGGTTGAGTCTGACCGGTTTGACCTGATCGCTATGGGACGTTCAGAGGGACCAGGCTGTTACTGCGCCGTCAATCACAACTTGAGAGATATTTTAGACACTCTCAGCGATAATTATCCCTATGTAGTGATGGATAACGAAGCCGGAATGGAACACCTCAGCAGGAGAACGACCCAGGATGTCCAGCATTTATTTGTGGTCAGTGATCCTACCCTGCGGGGTATTGTGGCAGCTGAACGAATTGTTGCATTAAAAGATGAGCTCGCAATCAATATTGAGAATACTTATTTGATACTCAATCGTTTGCCCGACGAAATACCTCCTCCCCTCCAGGAAAAGATTGATTCCATCGATGTCCCCTTCCTGGGAATAATACCCATGGATGAAGAAGTAATGAAGTATGATTTTAGCGGTATTCCGCTCGTAGAACTTGAGGACGATTCGCTGGTATATCAAGCTGTAGAAAAAATGATGGATCAAACCTTAGGGCTGTAACAAACAATCAATAAATATTCCAACATAAAATTCAAAAAGGGCTGTCCCAAAAGTAAGATAAGCGTGAGCTCTTTTTAGAAATTTGGACTTTTCAGACAGCCCCTTAAGTACAGCAGCCCACGAATTTACGAAGCCCTTCGATAAACTCAGGACAGGCATCCTGAGTACCCTGAGCGGAGTGAAACGGAGGCGAAGGAGTATCGAAGGGTATTCGGCGGGCTGGAGAAAGCATGACTCGAATAGTTTGAAAAAGTTGGTTATTACACAAGCATTCGTGAACTTGCCCGGCGGCTGAAGCCGCGGGCTATGGTACCTAAGACCCCCTTCAGGGGTCTTCTTTGTTTTTTTGTATAATGAAATATAGGAACAAATCCAACTTACCGTAAAGGGGGAAAGATATGCGGGCGTCTTACACTAGGTTATATGTCCATTTGATCTGGGGAACCTGGAAACGTTGGGATCTAATTGATTCCAATATGGAACCAGTATTATTCAAAGTGATTCGCGCAAAATGTAGGGAAAAGGGTTGTAAATCCATAATCGTTGGCGGTACAACCAACCATGTTCATTTGTTAGTAGAACTCAGACCACCAATCAGTGTATCTGATTTGGTGCAATTTATTAAAGGGTCTTCAGCTTATATCATTGCTCACCAGATGGAGCCTGAAGTGTTTTTCAAGTGGCAAGTAGGATACGGGGCAATAACTGTCTCCCCGCAAAATATTCCAACTATCAAAAAATATATTGCCACACAAAAAGAGCACCACCAATCAGGAACCTATAATCACCACTGGGAACTTGGTTCATAACCATCGATACGGAAAGTATAATCAACAATCTCAGGAAAACCGTCTTTCAGACGGTTTTAAGTTAATCAGCCCGCGAATTTATTCGCCGGGTGAATGGGTCAATTGTGTATTTCTGGAGATTGCTTCGTCTGAATCAAAAAAGGGTTTCGCTTTTACAGCGAAACCCTTTTTATTTCAGATTTATTTCTTTTTTTCAGGTTTATTTCTTGTCTTAATCAACCCCCAGTAAATCAAAGCGCCGGCAGCGCCTGTCAGGAACGCGCCGAATGCTCCCGGAGTCAGGTATTTAACCATAAACGCAGAAAAAATCAGGAACACACTAAACACGATACCCTGCAGCTGCCAGTTCTTTTCCGGCTGATTAATCAAGTAGAGCGTGAACCAACCTGTAGTTACACCGAACAAAAGTAAACCTAAAATTTGCACTAATAAACCAACAAAGCCTACGACGTCGTAAAATGCACTCATTTCACAAACCCTCCTCTGGATTTTATCTTTATTGTCCCTTTAGTCGGCAGCTTCTACTGAAACTTCCGGGAAAAACTGGTGAATCGTTCCCTGTACCCACCCATTCAAGGTTGCTGTTGAGAGCGGGCAGCCGGTGCAGGCCCCTCCCAGTTTTACCTTAACTACATCTCCTTCAAATGAAATCAGCTCTGCAGATCCCCCGTGATACTGTTCAATATAAGCACTGATACTTTGAATAAGATGTTCCATTTGTTCACTCCGAAGATCCTTTTGTACCTCTTTCATCTCCTGTATCCTCCGGATTATTTGTTATTCAAACCCTGATGGAGCAGCTCAACCACCTTCTCATGCGTGCCCCGCAACCGCTGGGCAATCACACCAGCCAGGCGATTCAATATTAGTATACCCGTTTCAGGATGTTCCTGACAGAGGTTTTTCAGTTCTTCACCTTTCATCCGGATAAATATACCGCTTTCTGTACAGATAGCGCCGGATGTATAACAGTCACTTCCCATGGCGGCGGACCATCCAAACACGTCTCCCTCATTCAACTCCGCTACTGACAAAACAGGTCCATCTTCGGGGTTAAAACGAATTGATACCTGTCCTTCCATTACAAAATAAAGAAATTTTGCCTGGTCTCCCTGATCAAAGATCATTTGATCAGTCACAAAAGTGACATCATCAATCAATGGATGCAGTAAATTAATTTGGTCTTCCGTAAACCCTTCTATCAGCGCAAAGCGGTTCAATAAATCCGTGTTCATTTTTTTCCTCGTAGTCTGGGCAACAATGATTCCCCTCTATCCCCCGGGGAATATACGCATGTAGTATCCGAATGTGGCTCTACTATACACAAAAAACAAGTTGATTTTTAGTGGAAAAGCTCACAAAAGAAGGGACATTAATCACTCTCTCGGGAGACTGACAAATTTTCCTTAATGATCTCTATCAAAAAAAGGGGCTATCCGAAAATTCAGCCCCCTAACTATTTGTCATTCCGAGTGCAACGAGGAATCCATTATAAGCAGAA
>CBDVDO010000031.1:0-9923 GCA_965372765.1 uncultured Anaerolineales bacterium | reverse complement strand
ATCTACTTCGCTTGTAAGATCTAACATTCCCCCATGTCCGTGAATGATTTGTTTTACAATGGATAGACCAAGACCAGTTCCTGGAACTTGGTCCCGGTGACTTTTTACCCGGTAGAATTTTTCAAATATTTTCGACTGTTCATCTTCTGGGATACCCAATCCGGTATCGGAAATTATGATAACCAGCTGATCCTGTTCCGCTTTTGCTTTCAGGATAATTTCTCCCTCAATTTTATTAAATTTAACAGCATTGTTCAGCAGATTGATAAATGCCTGTTTTAGCTGTTTCCGGTCCCCACGAACTCGGGGAAGGGTATCGGGTAAATCCAGAATAAACAGCAGGTTTAGCTTATGAGCCTCATTAATGATTATTTCGTGGCACTCAATTAATAAATCCCTGATATCAAATTCATTTACGTTATATTGTTTTCTTCCCGATTCCAGGCGGGCTAAATCTAAAAAGGAGCTGGACATATCTGAGAGGGCTTGAATTTCTGCCTCCAATATTTCAATCATTTTTTTCTTTTGATCTTCGTGAACCCGGTTGTTTTTTAATAGATGGGCGGCTGCATTTAATGCCGATAATGGGGTGCGGATTTCATGAACAAATTCCCCAATTAAATCCGATTGCAGGAACAATCGGGAATTTACAATCGCCACAGTTGCCTGGGCGCCTAAGGCCAGCAGTACATCCTCGTCTTCCTTATTAAAACCTCCATCCCTTTTATTTATCACTTCCAGAACACCAATTACATTACCCTTGGATAGCAGTGGAATACCTAAGAGTGAACTGCACTTAATGTTGGTTATTTTGCCAATGTAATTAAAATGCCTCTTGTCCTTTTGAGGATTGGCAACAATTAATGGTTTTTGATGGTTAACAATCCACCCCGCGATACTTTCATCCAGGGGTACGGCTGTACCTCTTTTAAAATGAGAATCTAAATTGGTCGCCGCCTGAAAATATAAGGTCTTCTTGTTCGGATCATACAGCAGAATAGAAGCTTCTTTTGCGTCTGAAACTTCACAGGCAGCCTGGACAATTTTTGAAAGCAGAATATTCAGGTCTAGCTCCGAAGCCAGGTCACAAGAGATATTAATTAGTTTTTGGTATCTATTCAGAAGAGTGGAATGGGATTTATTTCTTTTCATTAAGAACCTTGTTTTCTATGATCGGTACCAACTCTTCCAGATTCCCTTGAATAGAAACCGCTGCCAGGTCGTCCAGGTGAGTACAGGTACGGTTGATAATTATCAGCTTTGCTCCGGATCCAAGAGCTGAGTAGGGAAGATCACAAACTGGAGTGACTGTTAACGAAGACCCCAGGATCAACAGCAAGTCACATTTTGATATTTCTTCTCTGGCTTGTTTCCATTTATCAGCGGGGAGTTGTTCTTCATAAAGAATAATATCCGGCTTTAAGAGATCCCCGCAATCGGGGCAAGCGGGGATGTCAGAGTTATCCAGAAAGGCATTTATAAATTCAACAGTCGCTTCAATTTGTTGGTAACAGCCAAGGCAGGAGAGAGTTTGATAGGTTCCGTGCACTTCAATTACACTATTTGAGCCTGCCCGCTGATGCAGCGAATCAATATTCTGGGTGATGATGGATTGAAGATAGTTCTGGTTTTCCAGATTCGCAAGAGATAAATGGGCGGGATTGGGATTTGCTTGGAATAAACTCTTGATAAAGGGACGAAGCCAGTTGAAAAAGCGGTCAGGGTTGTGTCGGAAAGCGCTTAGGGAGGCTACCTCCATTGGTGAATAACGTGTCCAGACTCCGCTGCCGGGGGAACGGAAATCTGGTATACCGGATGGAGTAGAAATGCCTGCACCGGTTAAAGCAACACAATATTTAGAATCAAATATCAATTGGGAGGCAAGATCAATTTGATTTACCTTCTCTGAGGAGGGAAGCACCATGCTTTTTATTTTAGGATAGATTGAGTTAACTCGCGGAATTGATCTGCTGTCATGCTTTCCTCTGCACGCTGCACAATCGGCGAGTTGGTTGCTGCAGCCTGATATGCCAATTCTGGTACAGGTGTGAAGATTTGACCAATCTCTCTTTCCAATTGATTCTCTGCTTGTTCCCAGCTGAGTTGTACCCCGGAACGCTGCCTGTTGATCAGTACAATCGTAAATCGACCTTCTCCTATACCTTTGTTGATCAGGTCCTGAATTAGCATTCTGGTTTGGGTTATATTCCCAGGAGATGGTTCAAGGCAGATCAGAATTTTATCGCATTCCGGAAGGACTCTGGAGGCTATTGGGGATAATGATGGACCCAAATCCAGAATAATATAGTCGGCATGACTTCGCAACTCTTGTGCGATCTGAGAGAATTTTTCTGTTTGGGTGATGTATTTTGAGTCAGATGGGTGGTGGGAAGATAATAGAGTCTTGATACCGGATTTATGTTCCAGTAAAGAATTTGCAATTTCGGACGGTATGTCAATTTCCGAATCTTCCTCGATCATTTTGATCATCCCGCTGGTATTCTGGACATCCAGATCCATACTGATTGTGCCCTGGCCAGGTCTGAAATCAGACAGGATAGTGGGTTTTTCTGATTGCTTGCGAATCTCTATTGCTAAGTTGGTTGCCAGCGTTGAAATTCCGATTCCACCTTTTGAGGAAATAATTCCTATTAAACTTCCCTTTTTTGCTGGTGCAACCTGGGCGCTAGATAATCTCTGGGGTGACCGCTTGAGGATTGAATTTACCTGGGCGAATAATTCCCTGGGTCTGGCAGGTTTAGTGATATATGCATCTGCCCCGGCTTCCAATCCTTCCACTTTGTCATCGACCTGACTTCTGGCGGTGAACATGATAATCGGGATTGTTTCAGTTTCCGGTGAAGATCGAACTGTCCGGGCAATTTCGTATCCATTGATATCTGGGATCATGATATCAAGCAGGATTAAATCCGGAAGCTCGTCTTTAGCCAGCTGAAGACCTTTATTGCCGGTGGTTGAGGCCAGGATTTTGAATCCTTTCCTCTCAAGCATGATACCCACCAGCTTTAGAGTATCAATATCATCATCAATAATTAATATGGTTTGGGCCATAAAGCACCTCGAGGTAACCCAATAAAACCTGTTATTACAATATACCATAGATTATAATTGGAAAATGATTATCAATGCGGTTGAAAAAACCTTCCGAAAAGTAAATAAACCTGTTGTAGTAGGTGTCTCCGGAGGACCAGACAGTATGGCTCTTCTGCGTGCCATGACAGAATTGAATTTGTCACCTGTCGCCGCATACTATAACCATGGGCTTCGGGAAGAGGCTGACCAGGAAGCGGAATTTATCCGGAAAGTCGCCGATTCTTTAGGTGTGCCATTCCGTGAGGAATCCGGAGATGTTCAATTATTTTCTGATGAAGAAGGCCTGTCAATTGAGGAAGCTGCCAGGATTCTTCGGTATCAATTTCTTTTTCAGGCAGCAGTCGATCTCAGCGCTGGCGCGGTCGTGGTTGCTCATCACGCTGATGACCAGGTTGAAACTATTTTAATGAATTTGCTGCGAGGGACAGGGATGAAGGGGATGTTGGGTATGCAGAAAGTGAGTTTGCCGAATCAGTGGAGTGAATCTATCCCCTTGATCAGACCATTCCTGAGAGTTTGGAAAGAGCAAATTCTGGAATATCTGAAGGAAAATCAATTTTCAGTCCTAACTGATTCTTCAAACGCAGAGTTGATATTTCAAAGAAACAAGATTCGTCATGAGTTGGTTCCTCTTCTGGAGAATATAACACCTGGGTTCAGACGGAGGTTGCTACAGACAGCCAATATTTTATATGCAGATGATAGAGCTCTGGAAAAGCTAACTGAAAATGCCTGGGATACTTGCAAAAATAGCCAGGGCACCAGCTATGTCCGATTAGACAGAGAGGTATTTCTGAAATATCCTCGTGCAATAAAGCGGCGTTTGATCAGAAAAGCATTACAGAACCTCCGCCCGGATTTCCGGGACCTTGGTTTTCTACAGGTGAAAAGGGTACTTGATTTTTTGCGGGATCCGAAGCAAAAATCAACAAATTGGGTTGCAAAAGTTAACCTCTCTCAATCTCCGAATAGAATTGTTTTTTCAACCTGGGAAACTGATCTTGTGAAGAATCAATTCCCGCAGCTGATGGTGGATCACGAGCAGGTCCCCTGTCCACTTGAGGGGGAGATTGAGTTGGGAAATGGATGGTATTTCACAGTTCAGCCGATAAAGTATTCTCCGCATCATTTTAACAAAAATGACTTTCCAAATGATGATTTTATGGTTTGGGTTGATGGCGATTTAGTAAGTGAGAGTTTATTTATAAGAGGCCGGAGAGAGGGTGATTTGATTTCCCCCCTGGGTATGGAGGGCAAATCCATGAAGGTATCGGATTTAATGATTAATGAGAAAATCCCGGCAGCTTTTCGCGCCTTGTGGCCGCTGATTGTCATGGGAGATACTGTTATTTGGGTGCCCGGGGGACGTTTAGGTCATGCAGCCAGAATTACAGAGAGTACAAAGTCCCTGTTGAAATTCGAATTTGTTAAAAGGTAAACTTAATCCGGGAATTGGCGTTAAACTTCTCCAGGGAATTCCACTGACCCGTTCTCTTCAGTTTCAGCGCTGCTTAAAGTATGCAGCTTCCGGCTAACTTCACGCCATTGAACTTCGGAAATACCTAATTTCTGCCTGATTTTATTTTGATCCATTCTTGCCTGCCAATCCTGAACGGCACAGGTCCAGCGGCACATGGAAAAAGAGACTCTTTTTGAAATCCCTGCATCTTTCCCTAAATCTTCCAGGATGTATTCCAGCATCCTGGCTGACCAGGGGAACAAAGTATCATTAAGGTCATGAAGTACTCGATACTCATGATAAGCATCAATCCAATCCTGAGGAAGAGGTAATTTTCGTTCTTTATACCGGTTCTGAGGGCTGGCATAACGGACAAAAACCAGAGGTCCATCCGGAGCATCCAGTTGAATGTGGTTCGGACTCAAAGAGAGGCATTCACCCTTTTTTATCCCGGTATTCAGCAGCAGTGAGAATAACAGGTAGGAACGAAGATCAGGGTTTGCTTTCAGGCGATAGGACTCAGCAGTATCCAAAATCCGGGAAATTTCTTCAGGGGTGAGAACCTCAGGCAGGGGGCTTCTGACAGATTTTTGGATTATTTTTTCAGCTGGGTTTAACGGAATTGCTCCACCTTCATGGAGCCAGCGGAAGAATGATTTAAGGGAGGTTATCCGGCGAGCCAGCGTTTTTGGACTGCAGGGCACACCCCTTTCATGTTCCATCCACCTCAGGAAATTGTTTAAGTCTGCCAGACTGATCTCTCCCACCTGCCTGTCAGGGGGCAGATAGGACGCTAACAGCCGCAAATCACCCATGAAGGCAATAATAGTGTGCGGGGAGCTGCCTTGGTCCCCCAGGAAGATTTCCCAGGCTTGTAAGGCAGGGGCAAGGGTAGTTTGGGAGCTGATGTGGGCTGTGGATTCGCTGATCATGTCCGAAATCCTTTCGTATAGTCAATGTGGAATAAGTGTACACGAGCTGAAGCGCCTTGTCAATAGAAAATGACCGGCTGCCCAAAATTCAGCTGCACATTATTCTAATTGCAGTGCCGGAGATTAACGGGTTAAGGATTCTTCAGGGTAACTGTTCCAGCTTTGGTCTCAATGGTAATAGTCAATTTTGGTCCCTGGCCTTCCTGGAAGTACTCATTGCCGGATTCCTGCCAATTCCCAGAGATGAGAACTTTTGATAAAGGACCTTCAAAATTTACTTCTGCTTGAACACCTTCTGGCACAGAAATAACTAGCCGGCTTAAACCAGTTTCAATAAATACTGAAGCTTCACGCTGCATTATTCCTGAAAAATCCAATGAATAATTCCCGGCTCCGCTTTGGAATATCATCGTTTGGAAGTTGGCATTCGCCAGTTTTTCCATGGTGATATTGGACGCTCCGGTTTCATACCGGAAGCTATTCATAGCAGCAGCATTTGGGGTTGAAAATTTTAATTTTACAGTTGCAGCCCCATCTGATATGTGGAGATCTGTGAGGGAGAGTCCGCCAAACTCATACTCTCCGCTGTATCCGCCAGCTTTAATCGTCAGTTCAATGGGGTAACTCGCGATTGCGATATTCCATTCGTTTTTAATTGATCCACTAATGGTGGGAATCGCATTCAATTTCAGGTTTCCCTGTTTTAAAGTTACGCCAGTATCATCAACAGTGATTTCTGGTTTAAAATCGGCTACGTTATAGGCAGCAGTACCGGATAAAAGATCAGCGCCTGGATTTGGCAGCAGGGTAATTTTTCCAGCGCCAAATGACAAATTTAAATCCAGGGGAGGGGGAAAATCCGGTATCGGTACCTGGATAATCTCGGTCACTGTGGGACCGGTTTTGGTTTCTGTTTTAAAAGGAAGTTCTATATTGATTCCGCAGCCGGATAGAGTCACAGCGAGCAACAAAGATAATATAACAACCATAGTTGTCCATTTCATGGCAATTCTCCTCAGCCAAATAGGCTGAATTAAGTTGAATCTATTGGTTTTAACAGTGCAGGATTCATTCCAAAGGGAAAATCGGTTCCTGGTCGCCCAGAACCGGTTCAGGACGAGTCAGGTGAACCTGGATGAAGGCAATCAGGCTGGCGGGGATTTCCCGGATGCTCCAATAGTCGGTATCATAATAAGTCCTCATATCAGCTGATACCCCTACTGCCTGTAACCCTAGTGAATTGCAGGTGTAAAGCGCTCTGGGTAGATGGAATTGCTGGGTAACCAGAATAGCCTCAGAGAGCAGGAATATCTCTTTGGCACGGTAGCATGTATCATACGTCCTACGCCCCGCATAATCCAGGATTATGTCCTCTTCCGGGACACCAATTTGAACTGCGAAGTTTTTCATTGCTCCGGGTTCGTTGTAATTTAAAAAACGGTTATCCCCGCTCATGAGTATTTTTTCAACTTTTCCGGCAGCGTACAATTCTGCAGCTGTAGCTACCCGGTCCTCCAGTACAGCGGTTGGTCCGCCGTCAGCAGTTAAACCAGCGCCAAATACAATCGCTGCTCTGAAAGAGGGAACCGTTTCATCCGTGTATACCCTGCTTGAAGCATAGCGAAGCATGATAAGTCTTGGGGCTCCAATCAGGATGATTAAAACCAGAAATATTATTAGATACATTTTTCTACTTTTCTTAAACACGAGCGCATTGTACCACGATTGGAGGGAGATAACAGGTAAGAGGAAAATCAGGCAGGGGAAGCACAATATTCAAGAAATAGAGCAAGTTGTTTTTATAGTTGAGGGACATTATCGTCCCGTATTATTCCTGAAAACTTCGTATAGTTTCCTGGTAAATTTGGGTAATTGGTATCCCATGTTTTTGTGCTGCTCTGCGGCAATCTTCGAATTCCGGAGATATTTTTTTGAGATCCGGGCTGATTTCAGCAATTTTCACCCGGATTTTACCATAGGGGGTTTCTATTTTCTGGATGGTTCGCGGTAAAGCGTAGCGATCCACCAGGATTTGCTTTATTCCCAGCGTGGTAGTTTCCCGGAATAATATTGATTTCATGGTGTCAATTCCGGAGGGTTCACAAAGCACTTGAATTTGAGTGCCTGGTCGGTTCTTTTTCATTTGGATGGGTGATAATGTCACATCCAAAGCACCGGCTGAAAAAAGGGATTCAATCACATAGGGATAGATTTCCGGGTTGAGGTCATCCAAGTTTGTTTCCAGAACAGCCAGGCGATTAAGGGTCGCAGACTCTGCAGGTGTAATTTCCCCGATCAGGACACGCAGCAAATTTGGGATAGGCAAATCTCTTCCCCCGGCGCCATAGCCAATAGTTTCCAAAACCATGGGCGGGGCAGGTCCAAAATCATCCACGAGATCAGCCAGCAAGGCAGCACCTGTGGGGGTGATAAGTTCTGCATCGATGTCCCTTCCGTAAACGGGGATCCCTTTCAGCAGGGCAACTGTCGCTGGGGCAGGAAGTGGTATTTGACCGTGGGCACCCTTGATGAAACCTTTCCCCAGAGGAACCGGGGAAGCATATATTTTAGAAATCTCCAGATGCTCCAGTGCCAATAATGTACCGGTGATGTCGATAATCGTATCAGTTCCGCCTAACTCATGCAGGTGAACTTGATCAACAGATTTATTATGGATAGCCGCTTCAGTTCCGGCAATTCTTTCGAAGATCTGTAAAGCCCTGTTTTGAACTGTTTGAGGAAGGGAGCTTTTTTGAATGATATCCTTGATCTCTACTAAGTGCCTTTCGGGAGGTTGTTCAGTTACCAGGACATCTACTTTTGTGGCACAAAAACCGTTTTTTTCTACGATTTTTGCCTGAATATCAAATTCATTGATGTTTAAACCCGCCAGCAGCTCTATGAGTATATCAATAGACAATCCCGCATCCACCAATGCCCCCAAAATCATATCCCCGCTTGCTCCCCCGATTAAATCAAAATAGAGGACTTTCATTTTTGAATTCTCCGTAAAATCAGGTGAGCATAAACTGCTGCGCCGAAGCCGTTATCAATATTAACCACTGCAATACCTGGGGCGCAGGCGTTTAACATCGCCAGCAAGGCAGATACACCTTGAAAGTTTGCTCCATATCCAACGCTGGTGGGGACGCCAACTACAGGACATGAGACCAGGCCGCCAACTACACTTGTTAAGGCGCCTTCCATCCCTGCTACACTGATGATCACATCAGCATCTGATAGTAACGCATGCTGATCAAGCAGTCGGTGAACCCCGGCTACTCCGACATCATAGGCGCGGATCACACGATTTCCAAGAAATTCCAGGGTTTGGGCTGCTTCTTCGGCAACTGGCTGATCCGAAGTGCCCCCGGAGACAACCATAGCATAAGGACTATCCTCCTCCGGGTCGTTGAAATCAACACGGGATAATTTCAGCAGTTTCGACTCGGAATCGTATATAGCAGCTGGCAGCTTCTCCAGGACATAAGAGGCTATTTCTGGAGAGACCCGGGTTCCCAACACCCGATCGTGATGGTCCCAAAGCCGTTCCAGGATTGTTGCCACTTGATCCGGAGTTTTGTTCTCGCAGAAAACCACTTCTGGCAGTCCTTGTCGCAAATCCCGATGCAGGTCAAGCCGGGCATATTCCAAATTTTCATAAGGAAGCGACTGCAGGCGCTTTAACGCCTGGTTAACTGTGATTTCTCCTGATTGGACATTTGATAATAACTGTTCCAGTTTATTTCGATCCATAAGAATTTATTACCTCATTCATACTTCCGGAGCGGAATCCTTTTAAGTCCAGAGCTGGATAAGAAAATCCAATTGCTTCAAATGCTTTGATAATTTCAGAACGGTTTTCCATTACTAGATCAAACACTTCTGGAGGAACTTCAATTCTGGCTAATTTTCCGTGATGGCGGACCCGGAGTTGACGAAATCCCAGACTGAGCAGGAAATCTTCCGCTTCTTCGATTTCTTTTAACAAAGAGGTAGTGATTTTAATTCCATAAGGTATGCGGGACGCGAGACAGGCTGAGGAAGGTTTATCCCAGTTGGGCAAACCTATCTTGCGAGCCAGTTCCCGGATATCATTTTTTGTTAATTCGGCTTCTTGAAGCGGACTGCGGATACCCTGCTCCAACCCTGCCTGCTGTCCGGGGCGGTGATCCGAAAGGTCATCCGCATTGCTTCCGTCTATGATATGTTGAAAATTATTTTCAGCAGCATAATTTCTTAATAAAGTAAATCGGTGATCTTTGCAGAAATAGCATTTTTGAGGTGTATTCTCCAGAAAATCAGGAAGGGTCATTTCCTGGCTCTCCATCTCAACTAGCTGGATACCCAGCTGTATAGCAATCTCTCTTGCTTCATTCAGTTCCCTTTTTGGAAGAGTTGGGGAGATCACAATAACG
>CBDVDO010000030.1:0-9934 GCA_965372765.1 uncultured Anaerolineales bacterium | reverse complement strand
ATATGATAAGAATTACTGATTTGATTCTTCCATTTGATCATGACGAAAACGATCTCCGGCTGGCAGTGCTTAAGACTCTGGGCATAGAAGCGGGTCAATTAAAATCTATTGAAATCGGTAGAAGCAGTTTGGATGCCAGGAAAAAACACGCTATCCGTCGGGTTTATACGCTTCAAATAAAAATTGCTGATGAAAAACAGGTATTAGAGAGCCACGAAAAGAACCAGAAGATTTCCCTGGCGCAAGAAACTAAATACAATAGTCCAATTCTGATTAGAAAAATAAAACGGCATCGGCCTCTGGTTGTGGGAACTGGCCCAGCTGGATTATTTGCCGGGTTGATCCTGGCAGAAGCGGGATACCCTCCTCTTTTGATTGATAGGGGTAAACCGGTTAGAGAAAGGAACCAGGATACCAATAAATTTTGGAAAAATCGTGAATTGAATAGCGAATCAAATGTCCAGTTTGGTGAGGGGGGAGCTGGAACTTTCTCGGATGGCAAACTGCAAACCCGGGTAAAGGATAAGTTAAACCGGGATAAAAAAGTTCTCCAGGAGCTTGTCCTGGCAGGAGCGCCAGAGGAGATACTATATAAAAATAAACCTCATCTTGGAACGGCAAAATTGACCAAGATAGTCGAAAATATCCGGGAGAAAATTATTGAACTGGGGGGCGAATATCAATTTCAAAGCCGGATGGATGATTTGATCCTGGAGGAAAGCCAAATTAGAGGTGTTCGGCTGCAGGGCGGAGAGGAAATACGCAGTGATCACGTTATCCTGGCAATTGGGCACAGCGCTAGAGACACATTTAAAATGCTTTTCCGGAGGGGAGTGCAGCTCGAGGCAAAACCTTTTTCTGTCGGTTTCCGAATTGAACACCCCCAGGCGATAATTGATCGAAGTCAATACGGGCAACAGGCTGGCCATCCCCTGTTAGGCGCGGCTGATTATCAGCTGGCGCATCATAGCTCCTCGGGCAGAACAGTATACAGCTTCTGTATGTGTCCAGGCGGATTGGTGATAGGGGCGGCATCTGGGCCGGGGACAGTAGTAACTAACGGCATGAGTCAATACGCCAGGAATGAAAGCAACGCGAACAGCGCCATTGTCGCTGAAGTAATCCCTGCAGATTTCAGGGATGGGCCTTTAGGGGGAATTGAATTCCAGCGGCAATGGGAAGAAAAGGCCTTCCTTCAAGGCGGGGAAAATTTCAATGCTCCCTGCCAGTTGGTGGGAGAATTTTTAAGCGGCATGCGATCGTCAGAGTTGGGCTCTGTTCAGCCATCTTACCTTCCAGGAATAAAGATGGCGGATTTGCGTGAATCCCTGCCGGGTTTCGTAGTAGCAGCAATCCAGGAAGCTCTGCCGGAGTTTGAAAAAAGAATCAGAGGTTTTACCCAGCCAGATGCTGTGTTAACTGGTGTTGAAACCCGCACATCCTCACCTGTGCGTATTGTAAGGGGTAAAGATTATCAAAGCATTTCTATCCAGGGTTTATATCCTGCAGGAGAAGGGTCCGGATATGCCGGGGGAATCTTATCATCAGCAATGGATGGCATAAAAGCTGCGGAAGCAATCATAAAACAGCTCAACGGGGAAGAATAGTCAGGCTGGAATTAATATCAATTCCTGGTTGAGCAAGTTCAAGGATCGTAATTATGTACATTGACGGAAATCGCTTTAAGGATGAATTCGGTCGTACTTTGACCTTGCGCGGTGTAAACCTGGGGGGAAGCACCAAAGTGCCTTTTTCGCCAAACGGGGCAACTTATATCAAGGAAGGTTTTTTTGATCACAGGAACCTGTCCTTTGTCGGTAGACCTTTTCCCATCCAGGAAGCGGATGAGCATTTTGCCAGGTTGAAAGCCTGGGGATTAACCTGTATCCGTTTTTTGGTCACCTGGGAAGCGATTGAGCATGCTGGCCCGGGACTGTACGACCGTGATTACCTGGAGTATGTCCAGGCAGTGGTAGAAAAAGCGGCTGAATATGGAATTCAGATGTTTATTGATCCTCATCAGGATGTTTGGAGCCGTTTTTCTGGTGGAGACGGCGCGCCTGGATGGACATTTTCCCTTGTGGGGATGGACATAAAGAATTTTCAGGTTACTGGAGCAGCTTTTACTCATCAGATGCATGGAGATCCGCTGCCTCAAATGATCTGGTCTACTAATGCTACCAAGTTGGCCGCAGCGACTATGTTTACCCTCTTTTTTGGAGGCAGGGATTTTGCGCCGCAGACAATCATTGATGGGGATTCGGCCCAAGAATTCCTGCAGCGGCATTATATTAACTCGCTTAAAGAACTAGCTTTTTATCTTAAATATTTGCCAAATGTGGTCGGATTCGATACCATGAACGAACCTGTTGAAGGATATATAGGTATTGAGGATCTCAAGCAGCGCTATACCACTGTTGAAAAAGGATTTATTCCGACACCTTTCCAGTCCATGCAGCTAGGGGCTGGAATTCCTTTGGAATTGGAAATCTGGGAGAGGGGAATTTGGGGTCCGAGGGTCGTTGGAAAGCAAGTTCTTAACCCTGATGGCAAGAGCATCTGGCTGGAGGGATTTGATCCCATCTGGCAGGCAAACGGGGTTTGGGAAATTAATACCATTGGGGAGCCGAATTTATTACGCCCAGATCATTTTATCCATTTGAATGGGCGTAAGGTGAATTTTAACAAGGATTATTACGTTCCCTTCAACAATCGATTTGCGAAATCAGTCCGTAAAGATAAGCCATCCTACATGATTTTTGTTGAGAAAGGATTTCGATCTGGTGGTCCAGTTTGGGAACCAGATGATGCCCATAATATCGTCTATGCGCCGCATTGGTATGACCCGGTAGTGCTGGTTATGAAATCATTCAATAGATGGATCAACTTTGACAGAGGAAAAAATTCACTGGTATTTGGTCCACGACGGATAGCTAAATCCTTTGCCAGTCAGTTGGCAAGGCCAAAAGAACACGCGCTGACCAAGATGGGGGATGTGCCGACCTTAATCGGTGAAGTTGGGATTGCCTATGACCTGGATAAGAAGAAGGCCTACCAGACCGGTGATTTCAGCTCCCAGATAAAAGCTTTCGACCGCACCCTCCGGGCGCTGGAGGAAAATCTGCATAACTTTACCCTATGGAACTATACTGCGGATAACACCAATGCTCGCGGAGATATGTGGAACGATGAAGACCTGTCAATCTTCAGCCAGGATCAAAGGCAGGATACTGGAGACATCAATTCCGGGGGACGGGCTTTAGAAGCAGTGATCCGTCCCTACCCAATTGCTACTGTGGGAGAGCCATTGGAGATCAAATTTAATATCAAGAATAAAGAATTTATATTTAGATTCCGACATGATCCAGTCGTAGAAGAATCTACAGAAGTTTTTGTGCCGTTATATCAATATCCAAATGGCTGCCTTGTGGAAGTATCAGATGGGGAGTATGAATTGAATCTGGACGAGCAGCGTCTGATCTACCGACATAGTGTGGAGATTAAGGATCACACAATAAGGTTGAAACCTGTTATGTCCCTCGAATTAGGAAAAAAGGGGTAAATAAAAAAATGCTCCACGTTTTAACGGGGAGCAAAACATTTTAGTTTTAAGAAAAAGTACCCCCACTGTGACTCGAACACAGGTCTTCGCCTCCGGAGGGCGACACTCTATCCACTGAGCTATGGGGGCTCGAAGGAAATTCTACCAGAACTACAGGTAGGGGACAACCCCGCTAAAGTAGGGAATAAGGCGTTTCCCGGTAATAAGCTAAGTTATCGACCAGTGATTGGATATATTTAACTTGATTTTTCCTTGTTGCGCATAGCTATACAATGCCCTCGTTAGAACTTACCGGAAAGCAGTTTCAATTCAGATCGCAGGCGTTGAATTTCAAGGGATGTTCCTGATTCGTCACCGTGCTTGGCAAGCTGGCGTTTTTTGTGCATCAACTCACCACAGGCCTGGTAAAAATTTCGGATTTCCTGATAATTTCCTTGAAACCTGGCCTTGAAAAAAGTTAAGCTTTGTCTCCAGGCAGAACAGGCTGTTTGATAATTATCAGCTGAAAGTAGTTCTTGTTTGTGCTCTACGGCTAAATATTCTTTCATCCAGCGTTGTTCCCTCTTTATTAATAAAAGAATCAGGAGCAGCAGACCAAGATAACCGCTCCAGTCCCAGATTGTGGTAAATAGTATCCCGACTCTGCTGTCAAACAAAATGGCAAACAGGTTATGGAGGAGATGGAAGGTAATAGCTATGGACCAACCAATTAGAGGGGTAATCCATTTCCAGATAGTTTGGGTAGATCGGCGGGCTAAGGCGAACCCCAACCCTATGAAAGCTGTATAAAAAGGGTGTTGCCAGCCAACTAGAAAAACCCGGATCAGGATCAGATCGAAGGTGCCTTCCCATCCGCTTTCCAGAAAACCAAGTTGATGGATATACCAGATATTCTCAGTCGCTGCAAAGCCTAGAGCTGTGATGCCTCCATAAATAACACCATCGAGGAGGGAATCAAATTCAGAACGGAAGACCAGATAGACGATAAAAACAGCAGCTCCTTTGAGAGTTTCTTCCACTGCCGGAGCTACCAGGGTGGACAAAGTGAGTTGGGTGGCAAAATCAGATTGAGTGATTAGATAGAGCCCTATACTCGACAGGGTGTTAATTACATAGGCTGCGCCTGCAGCGACTATCGCACCCCAGGCAAAAACACCAACTAACAGCTTCAGAGGTTCCTTTTCGTAACGGTCCAGCAGATACAGGAACCAGGCAAAAACAAACATGGGGATGATGCCGGCTAAAATTGAAACCAGAAGCCCCAATAGATTACCCTCCGTTTGTGTCCAGGATTATTTCTGTCCGGCAAATATGAGTACCAGTCGATGGGAGTTCAAGGGCAGCCAGAATTTCATCTGGGCGGCCGGTAGCGCCAGGAAGGGCTGATAGGGTCGCCAGGAGTTTAGTTGGAGTGGATTTATCCCTTTCAAGTTTTTGTATCAGGGGGCGGAGATCGTAGGTCTTTCCCTTTCGATCTCTGATAACCCTTGCAGAATTGATCAAACTCGTAATTTTCTCTGCTAAGCCAGGATGTTTTGCATCGAGTATGATTGAATACGATGCGGCAACTACGAGAGAGGGAAGCTTGGGACCGAAGATGTCTTCAATCTCATTAATTTCCTGGATCAGTAAACCAAGAGGGAGTGATTTGTCCAGGACACGATGGAATTCTAAGGGAGAAACGAACTCAGATAACCAGAAATCGCCAATTTCCCCTGTGCTGGTAAAGCCTAATGGCAGAGGCGCCGCCATATTCAATACTGGGCGAGGTGAAAAACCCTCGCTGTAGGAGAGAGGTAAACCAGAGCGGCGGAAAGTTCTTTCCCAGGTGAGAATCAAATCCAGGTGGCCTGTAAAGCGCATCTGTTCTGTTTTGGAAAAATTAATTCTGAAGCGTTGTTTTTTCATTCGATGGTACCGTTGCGATTACATAAATGATGCGATCTCAGCGAGTCACTTCCGGACAAAGCCAGTGAGGTCCGGGATTTTGATGACGCAGGTCATTGTAGGTTGGAAGGATGCCGCAGGCATAACAATCTCCCCTGCAATCCGGGCGAATTTTTTCTTCCTTGCTCCACTCATAATCCTGGAGTAACAGTGATTTTTTTACACCGGAATGGATATGATCCCAGGGAAAAATTTCGTCGATTCTTCGCTCTCTTGTAGTATAAAAATCGGGCTCAAGACCGGCTTGGGAAAAAGCATCCAGCCAACGCTGATAGTTGAAATGTTCATTCCAGGCATCGAATTTCGCACCCATTTTCCAGGCCCGATAGATCACTTCAGCCATCCGGCGATCACCCCGGGACAACCAGGATTCAAATTGAGTTTCTTCCGGATCGTTCCAGTTTAGTTTGAGTCCTCTCCCCCGGATTTCTTTTTGCAGTAAATCAAGTTTTCCATTAATCTCATCTTGGGAAGAAGCCCCTACCCATTGAAAAGGTGTATGAGGTTTAGGAACAAAGGTACCCAAGCTGATGTGAACCTGAGCCCGATTGCCGATGATTTTTTTCCCCTCTTCCAGTACTTTTCGGGAAAGATCAGCGATCGCCTGAACGTCTTCCATTGTTTCTGAAGGATGGCCGATCATGAAGTAGAGTTTAATGGTGTGCCACCCGCGCTGATATATTTCATGGGCTGTATCCAGAAGCTGCTGATCGGAAATCGGTTTGTTAATTATTCTCCGCAGGCGCTCAGAAGCAGCTTCCGGGGCGAGGGTAAATCCGCTGCGGCGCTTGCCAGCCAGTGCGTCCATAAGGTCAATAGAAACAGAATCTATTCGCAGAGACGGCAGAGAAACGGCAATATTCTGATCAGAAAATCTGTCATTGATGGCTTGAATTAGCTCGACTATATACGTGTAGTCCGAGGAAGATAAAGACAATAGACCAATTTCTGAGTACCCGGTGTTGGGGATCAGAACCTCCATGGCCCGGAGGATATCTTCAATGGAGCGTTCCCGAACAGGGCGGGTAACGATACCGGCATGGCAGAATCGGCAGCCCCGGGTGCAGCCACGCATAATTTCCAGCGGAGCTCTGTTGTGTACGATGTCGATATAGGGGACGATCAGCTTCGTGGGAGGTGGCGGCAATGTACCAACAATTCGTTTTCGAATTATATCTGGCGCTTTTTGGTTGAGTTTTTCAAGGTGAGAAAAAATTCCATCTGCCTTGTAGTGCGGCTGGTAGAAAGAAGGGATATATACTCCTTCCACCTGGGATAAATTCTCCAGTATTTGCTGCCTGGAATGACCTTGATCCTGGCTGGATCGATAAGCATCAAGAACCTCGATGATGACTTCTTCACCCTCGCCAATTACAAAGGCATCAATAAATGGCGAAACCGGCTCTGGATTAAATACAGCATGTCCGCCGGCTATTACCAGCGGGTGATCATTTGACCGGTCAGATGAGTAAATTGGCAATCCGGCAAGGTCAAGGGAATTTAGCAGGTTGGTATATAAACTTTCATAGGGCAGAGAAACAGCCAGAATATCAAAGGTAGATAATGGACGCTTAGTTTCCAGAGAGTATAGAGGCAGCCCTTCTTTGCGCATGGCGGCTTCCATGTCTGTCCAGGGCAAAAAGGCGCGTTCCGCAGAATATTTCGGATGTTGATTGATTAGATCGTAAAGAATCATCAAGCCCAGGTTGGACATACCCAGGTCGTAAATTTCAGGGAATAACAGCGCAAGATGAACATCTACAGATTCCCAAGCTTTGGTAATCTGGTTAAATTCACCGCCGGTATACCTGCCTGGTACCTGGACTGTGGGAAGTATTTTTTCTAATGTAGAAAGAAGCTGAGTATGCGTCATATATGGATAAAGTTGTTTTGATCTTCTGTTGAGCGATTATACCAAAGCTGCTATTTAAATAGAAAGTTCCAGAGATTGACCCTGGAACTTGATAGTGACTAAAAATAGTAATTATTCCAGGATCCAGGGATCCAGAGCCCGATCCCAATCCAGGAGTTCTTGATCTGTAAACCAGAGAGCTACTTCCAATTCACCGTTTTCAGGAGTATCTGAGGCATGAGTGAGGTTACGTCCAATCTCAAGGCCAAAATCATGCCGTATAGAACCCGGGGAAGCTTCAGTTGGTCGTGTTGCGCCCATGGTTTGTCGGACTGCAGCCACAGCATTGGGACCATCCCAGGCCATGGCCATCACCGGAGCGGATGTGATGTAATCAAGCAGAGTCTCGTAAAAAGGTTTCTCTTTATGAATGCCGTAATGCTCCTCGGCAAGTTCGCGGCTGACTTGAATGAATTTCCCCGCGATCAATCGAAGCCCACGATTTTCCAGGCGTTTAATAATTTCGCCAATAAGTCCTCGTTGTACAGCATCCGGTTTAACTAAAACCAATGTTTTTTCCACAAAGTTCCTCCGTAAATAAACTTACAATTCGCTTTCGGGATAAGTATACATGTTTCCAGTAAATTAGGGAATAGGAAGATTTATAAAAGCTAAGATTTTGGCCAGATTTTGACCTTTTTCCTATTAATTAAAACAGGGACTGCTCGGCTGAACAGTCCCTTGATGAATCTAAATTCGAAAACGATCAAAGAAGCAAGTCCTCCGCTTTAGAATAGGCTTCAAGCGCTTCATCGAGTTTATTCACCCGCATGTAGGCATCTCCCAGGGTTTTAATCAAAGGCACATCCAGAGGATGATCAAAGGAAGCTTGAATCAAATCGTTGATTACATCAGGAATCGATTTCTTCTTGATAATCAAGTATTCGTAGTGCTCCAGGGCTTCATCGATTTTAGAGTCAGAAAGCAGGCTGCGGGCTCTGGCTAGCCGTTTTTCCGGCTCTTCTTTCACAATGGGAGTGGTTTTCTCTACAGGTATTGGTATTTCTTTTACTTCCCGGATGATGACTTCGGGTTTAAGAATTTCAATCGTTTGTTTGTCTTTGATATCAGGAACGTTTATCAAATCTTCCATGGTTTTATATGGGCCATGTTTTTCGCGGTAGGTCACGATTCCTTTTGCTACTTGATAACTAATACCAAGGATGGATTCAAGCTGCGAAATTGCGGCTTTATTGAGGTCAATGGGTTCACTTGAAGGCTTGGATGGATCATCTGTGGCAGAAACCCAGGTGTATTCATCTTGTTCTGATGTCGCTCCTGGAGGGACGGTTGCCGATGCTTGCGGCTCCGGCTCAGTTTCGGATTTATCTTCTGGTTTTTCCCCCTCTGAATAACCTGCCAGCCATTCAGGTATCTCAACTTTCTTTTCCGCATTGCCTGCCAACTCGTCTGTATAAAAATCTCCTTCGAGCGGAGATGTGGCTTTCATCCAGGGAGGTGTTTCTCCATCCTGCTCATCCGTATCTTCGGATTCTTCGGTTTGGGCCCAATCAGGAATATCCTCGTCATCGCTTGTTTTGAGTTTTTCGTCAATTTCAAGGTCAGCAAGCCAGCCTTCATTGGAATCCTTGAAATCCTTGGATTGATCTTTGACGGGTTCTTCCGCTTGTTTAGCAGCCTCTTTTTCTAAATCAGCCAACCAACCAGATTCGTCAGGTACTTCACGAGGAGGCCTGGCCTTTGCTGCTTTTTCCCGTTCACCGGATAATTTTTCCAACCAGAGCATCGCCGTAGTTTGAGGATCTTCTTCATTCTTGAGATCTTCCATCCAACCCGGAACAGTATCCCCTGGATCTAGCTCATCAGTATAGCGTTTTATTTCAGCTTTTAAGTTTGCTTTGTCTCCTTGCTCTACGAATTGCTTCAGCCATAAGATCGCTGTTTCCTGAGGGTCTTCTTCCTTTTTGAGGTTCTCCAACCATTGTGGTACTTCAGGTTCGGGATCCTCATCTTCTGGATCTTTGAGCCGATCAAGTATGCCCCCGGAAACACTGACATCCTCATATTCTTCAATTGGCTTTACTTGCTCCTTTTCGTCTGGCACATCCACTTTGATGGCGGGAATCTCAGGTTCTGCAGGTGGCGAGTCGTCAACCATGTCAAGTTTAGCTAGCCAATCTGCATTTTCATCTTGTTTTTCTTCTGTCCTCTCAAGAAAGTCTTTTTCTTCTTCCGTTAGAGGATGGTCAGATTGGCGGATTGCGCTTTGAAGAGAGGAAACTTCATCTTGATCATCCGATCCCAGTTCACCCAGCCAATCAGGCATGCTTTCTTTTTGGATATCCTCCTCAGGTGGTGTTTCAGTTATATCATCCTCAACCGGTGGGGTTATATCAACAAGATCATCAGTAAGAGATTTCCGGATATCTTCATCTGTTGGTAATATTTCGTCTGCTGGTAATATTTCATCTGTTGGCAATATTTCATCATCACCTTCTAAGGCATCCAACCATTTGAGAACATCGCTATCTTCTTCAGCTGTGGTGCTTTCT
>CBDVDO010000029.1:0-10003 GCA_965372765.1 uncultured Anaerolineales bacterium | reverse complement strand
GGTGGTGATATCAATTTCCTTTCCACGGACTTCCCGGCATCGGATACATTGACAGATCTCGCCCCGACGGCTTAACTCAAGCTGGATATCCTGGCGCAAACTGGTTCGTTTGTTTCCTTCCACGACATTCGGGGAAGGAATATCCCGCACCACCCTGTTTACCCGACAATAGCGGGGGATAGTAGGTTTTATATCAGTTATAAGCTGAATTAATTCATCTGTTGAATAGGGTGTATATTCCCCCGCCTTCCAGATATCGTACAGTTGAGTATTTTTCAGCAGCTGAGTGGGATAAATCTTTATTTCATCCGGGGAAAAATCTTGCCACAAACGAGTAAAATCTCTCCGGTCAGAGTCTATTGTCGCACCCAGCAAATTAGGCATCCAATGTAAAACGATTTTATAACCGGCAGCCCGCAGTAAGGCCACACCGTTCATTGCTTCTTCAACGGTATGTCCCCTTTGATTCAATTCCAGAATGTGATTATCAAGGCTCTGGATACCCATCTGGACTTTTGTGACACCCAATTGCCTCATCCGGGAGAGTTCCTCCAGCGTGATTAAATCAGGCCGGGTTTCCAACACCAATCCAACATTCTTATGCTGCGCTTGTTCATTTATATCCTGGGCTTGTTCAAGGGTCTCAGACTCAACTCCATTCATAGCATCAAAGCAGCGTTTGATAAACCAGGTCTGGTAATCATCCTGGTAGGCAGTCCAGGAACCACCCAGAACCAGAAGTTCAATTTTATCAGTCGGATGACCAATTTCGTAAAGAGCTTCAATTCGAGAGGTGACCTGCGAAAAAGGATCGTATTGATGAAAAAGAGCCCGCATCGCCCCTGGCTCATCAGGCAGGTAACTCACTGGCATTTCTTCGTAATCTGGACAAAAGATACACTGTCCCGGACAGGGATAAGGCTTGGTGAGCACCGTTACCGTTGTAACACCCGATAATGTCCGCATGGGTTTAAGCCGGATTTTTTTCAGTAAATCCCGGTCTTGCTGACGAGTACCATCTTTTACTTGATTCCGGTAGGCAGTAATCAAGGTGTGTTTGCTTAAAAATCCAGCCCCACCTGGCAGCGGATGACCCCGGATAGCCTGAAACACATCTTTCCCGGCTTCGATATCCCTTAATGTAAGCTCGGCCAAATAGAGTTCAGCTTCACTGTAAGCAGTCAGTTTTGGGGAATTTTCCTCTTTCTTTTTTGTTGTCATATCATTTTTCCCCAGTAAAGGGGATCAAGGCAACGATTGGGACCGGCCGGACCGCCTCAACCATATCGTATAATAGGAACATGAAATCTGAGACAGCCAGTAGAATTCTTTCCCTTAATTATCAATTTTACCAAAGCTTCGCTGAAGATTTTTCCGAAACCAGGCAGCGGCTTCAACCAGGTGTCCTGAGTTTAGTTAACCGCTTTCAGCCGGAGAGCAGCATCCTGGACTTAGGCTGTGGCAATGGCGAACTCGCCCGCGAATTAGCCAGAAAAGATTTTTCCTGTTCTTACCTCGGGACAGATTTCAGTTCCAATTTACTTCAAAAAGCAGGGCAGGGAATTCCCCCTGAGTTCCCTGCGGAGTTTTTAGAGCTGGACCTTTCGGAGAGATCATGGTCTGATTTACTTCCAGAAACTCCTTTTGATATTGTATTGTCATTTGCAGTTCTCCATCATGTCCCAGGCCATGAAGGACGAATAAATGTGTGCAAGAATATCCGCCAGCATATTTCTGATCAGGGATGCTTCTTTCATTCTAACTGGCAGTTCTTAAGAAGTCCCCGGCTTCAGCGAAGAATCATTCCCTGGAGTGAAGCAGGATTCTCCGAAAAAGATATTGATGAGGGAGATTACCTTCTTGATTGGAGACGCGGCGGGATGGGTACCCGGTATGTACATCATTTCTCCCCCGAGGAACTATCCCTCCTAGCAGACGAATCCGGTTTCAGAATCAAGGAATCGTTTTTCTCGGATGGAAAAGAGGGGGATTTAAGTATATATCAGGTTTGGGAACCTGTCTAATCCTCAAGCTCCAAAAACAATCCCAATTCAACCAGCGCCTCTGCAATTTTATTTTCACTGCCTTCCCGGATGATTACTACCGTGGGGCCAAGCTGCTCTAGGATATATCGGCTGGCTTTCGATTTTTTAAGAGACTTCAGCACAGCCGGGGAACCCAATCTTAATATGGTTTTTTGGGCAACGGAAGACTGAACTCCCTGTTTTTCCCACCTCTCTAGGGCCGCAAGTATATTCGGTGGTATAGCTTCAGCATTATTTTTTAACAGAGACAATAAATGTGCCACCCGCAGCCCTTGCTTTTCTGCCCTGCTTAGAGAAGCCGGCGATATTGCATATAGATAAGCTTCTGCTTTAACAGGATACCACTCACAGAATCTAGAAACCTGGTAACGGGTCTTATGGGGAACATTCATTGTCATCCTGATCTCCCCCTTGGAGCGGATTTGAATTGCCTCTGGGTTCCTGACAGCTATACTCGGCACCTGCCTGTTAAACAAATCGCCAGCGTAGGCAGAAAATCTAAATGACGCTGGTTGACCATCTTCCTCAATCAATCCCAAATCCAGCAGCCCCAGCCAATGCATTGGCCCCGCAAGCAAGTATTTTAGCAACTCCCCTTCTACATCATCCCAGTGATTAAATCCTCTTAAGTATTCTCCTGTTGTTTTGCTCTTGATGTACCAGGAATCATATTCCCCCCCTGTGCGCTGAAAATCCGGGTACTTTTCTTTTATCTGGGAAATAAACGATTCAATGCTCCACCAGGTTTCCGGATCCAGATCCTTTAATAAACTAATCAACAACTCCCGAACTCTACAGGGGTCCAATTCCAATATGCCCTCAATCTGGATATCCGGGGTCAGAGAAAGATCCTGATGGGTGTCACTCTCCCGCCAGGACTGCCAGAGCAATAAAAATCTTTCCTTCAGTGGTTTATCAAAGAAATTTCTGATTTTCTCCGGGGCCGGGGTTCCATCATCCGCCAGCAGGCTCATAGTTGAAAATAATGTCCGGTAAAAATCTACTTCATTTTCAGATACTCCGGGCAGATGAACCTCCGGATCCAGGTTCATCCTCCACGCAGATAAAAGGGTACAGGTATGGTCCAGACAAATATCAGAAGCGGGTAAATGGTGTTTCCTTTCACGCGGGACAGCTTTTCGGCATATGAACTCCCGAGATTGAGAAGGATTTCCAGGATTCAAAACAATCATCACCAAGCCCCTGATATCTTCAGGAATATAGGCAAATTCCAGGGGTCCTGAATCCGTTTCAAAAAACCCCCTGGCAACCAGCGCCCGATACCACAATCCTTCTGCCGGAGAGATTGGATCCCTATCCGGTCTTTCCCGATCTAAACGTCCTGCACCCATTTCCCTTACCTCACCAAACCGGCGTGTAAAGTGAGGCCAGGGTTCTTTTCCACCCAGTGAATCCAACCACAGCAGCGCTTCTTTCTCCAGGGAAGTGAGGGTCTCCAGTATCTCTCGCAGGACCCCAAAGTCCAGCAGGTGATCAACCAGTTGGTTAACCCCCTCCCCGGCATCAGGCGCAGAAAATGGCAATTTCCATTTTTCCGCTACAATTTCGAGTTGGTTAAAATCCATCCTGGAAAGGGTGCTTCTCAAATCCGGCATGAATAGTTCACTCAGGCAAGAACGCGGATCGCATTGTGGTGCAGTTTCACTTTGACATTTTTAACATTACTGGAAAATCCTGAAAAGATTTCCCCATCCAAATGGATAAAAAGGGGTCGGTCGGCTTGGATGCTGATCTTATTAAAATCACCTGATATTATTTTAGGGTGAGTTAAGTGAGAACCTTGCATAAAAGCAGGCACCAAACGAAGCAAAACCAAACGGGATACTTCTTGAACTGCTACAAAGTTAAACATTCCATCCGCCAATTTCGCTGGCGGGTAAATCATAAAACCGCCTCCCTCCCGAATTCCATTGCACAGAGTAAGCATTAATAATTTGTCTTCCCAATCAGGTTTGTCGTCGATGGTGATGTTCATTCCGATTGGATGATGATTGAAGAAAATAGTTTTCAACACAGCTGCAATATACATCGGATATCCACGAAGGAATGGCATTTTATGGGAATGAATCGTCACAATCGCATCAAAACCAATGCCTATTGTATTATCGAAATATTCAGACCGGCCGGTATCGTCCTCAATTTCCCCGATATCAATCAATTTCTCCTGTCCGGTAAAGATTTGTCTTAAGGCTTTCCAGGGTTCCGGTTCCATGCCTATCGAATATGAAAAATCATTGCCGGATCCAAGGGGGACAACACCCAATGCAGGCCTGCGCTCTTCCGGGAAAGACATAAGTGCATTAACAACCTCATGAACTGTCCCATCCCCACCGCCAGCGATAATCAGATCATACCCATCCTCAACTGCTTTGCGAGTAAGCTCTATTGCATGAGTTGGGTACACAGAGCCAGTCCAATCTGCCACTCCAAACTCCTGCATAATTGGTCGTAAATCCGCTGCCTGTCTCCAGGCCTGGCCCATATTTGCATTGGGATTGATAATGAAAATCACTTTTGGTTGATCCATTTGCACACTCTCTTTTCTAAAGGTTACAGGTTAATTAAATAAACAGATGAAAAATTATCATCTCCTATTGGGTGCTTGTCAGTAATATTTCAGTTTTAGGTCTCTGCCCGGCAAAATAATTTCACCTTCTTCTGGATCCCCCACCCGGGTGATTTCATCCGGTTCAACGGCTGCTTTCCAAGCAGTATAGGCTGCAATTAAAGCCTCCAATTCTTCCACTGAAAATAATCCTTCCAAAGGCAGCTGTCCCTGCAGGATCTTATAGCGGGTAAATTCCTCAAAAATACGCATCGGATCAGGAACATCAACTGATAGAGAATGAAGAATTAGCTGGCGCTGGAGCCGTCCTTCCAGTGTCTTTTTAAGGAAGGGTATCTTTTTTAATAAAACGGTATAAGCGGCATGAGGATACACCTCAAGCATCTGTTGTTCATGATTTTCCTGCGGAAAATCTCGATATCCGAATTCTTTTAAATTGCGGTAAAGCGTAAACCCATTCCTCATCCAGCCCGGGCAGGAGTCCAGGTCTTCCGGCGTATTTGGGATGCGGATATTTTTCTGGAAAAGGGCATATTCAGCTAAACGAAAAGCTGTCCAGCGACCGGGATTGGGTTGGGGAGAAAGAGAATTGCGGATCGACTCTCGTTTCATCAATCCCTGATTCAGTCTTCTGGGAGCATTAACAGCGACAAAAGCTGTTTTCTGCCCTCCAGCAAACGCAGAAACCGCGCTGATATCAGCCCTGGACATTGCGATCAGGTTTAAATCCTGATCCAACGCTGCATAAGTAATTGATTTCTTACCGGAAGGAGGGTCAATGCCGATAAAGACTGTATCTTTAAATAACATAGAGCGTCCTGAATTTTAGTCGGAGTTTTCTGGGCTATTATATGAGTGTAGCGCATATTAATCAGAATGACAACATGCCTTAGAGGTATAGTCATTTGAAATTGAAAAGTGGACTCTTTGCAATTGAAAGCTGGACTCGTTTTCAGTTGAAAGCTGGACTCTTATAATAGGTTCCCTCACTACACTAAGGAGGGAGCTATGGCACAGCTGCACAAACGGTTTTCCGATGAGCAGATTATCTTTCTACTTCAGGCTTACGAGCAGGGCCTCATGACACGAGAAGAAATTCAGGATACGCTGGATATTAGTAGATCTCGTTTCTTTGTACTCTGGAAAGAGTACAAAGAAGATCCCGGATCTTTCTCTATATCGTATCAACGAACTACTCCCAAGAGAATTTCTCCAGAATCAGAAGAAACTATTGAGTATGAGTTGATGCGTGAGAAGGACCTCATCAATGATCCTGAGATACCGATTTCTGGATACAACTACTCAGCTATTCGGGACCGTCTGCGGAAACAAGGGATCAAAGTCTCTGTAAACACGATCATTGATCGAGCCAAGAAGCTGGGCTGTCATAAACCCCGAAAGAAAAAGAAGGCTCACGATCGGAAGGTCTTGACCGAGTCCATTGGTGCCTTGGTTCAACATGATGGCTCCACCCACCGCTGGTCTCCCTTTGCTGAAAAGAAATGGACTTTAATCACCTCCATCGACGATTACAGCCGTTTGATCCTGTTCGCTGGTTTCTTCTCCGGGGAGACTACCTGGGCCCATATTCAGGCTGCCAAAGCCGTCTTTGTGTCCTTTGGCTTACCCCTGCGCTACTACGTTGACTCTTTGCGCGTTTTCCGCTTCGTGCAGGGACGAGACAGTTACTGGCGCAAGCATGTGCTGGAGACCGATGACGTCGATACCCAGTGGGGCAAGATGATGCGCCTGCTGGGCGTGGAAGTCATCTTTGCTCTCTCACCGCAGGCCAAGGGCAAGATCGAGCGGCCCTACCGCTGGATGCAGGATCGCATCATTCGAACCTGCGCACTGGAAAACCTAGGAGAGCTTTCTGAGGTAAGAGAAGTCTTGAAGGAAGAGCTTGACCGCTATAACAATCATCAAGTCCATTCCACAACCGGAGAAATCCCTCGCATACGATTTGAGAGGGCGCTAGCTGAGGGCAACAGCCTCATCAGGCCTTTCTCTCTCCCTGAACCCTACACCTCCCCCGATGATGTCTTTTGTTTGCGTGAAATGAGAAGGGTCAATTCCTACAGCCGCATCTCCCTTTTCGGACACGATATTCAAGTTCCAAATACCCCCCTGCACAAATACGTCGATATCCATTTGGTCCCAGATCCGGAAAAGAACTCCATGGATATTCGTATTTGGTGGAATAGCTCTATGGTTCATTCACTCACCCTTCCTCTTGAGGGTTTTAGAGTCCACTTATGAAGCGAAAAAAGTCCAGTTTTCAGCTGCTCCTAACAGATTAATAAACACAAACAAAGGAGAACAACCATGTCCATAGTCCTCGATGCCATGGGAAGCGATGATTTTCCTAACCCAGAAGTAAATGCTGCCTACCAGGCTGCGGAACTATTGGATACCAAAATATTTCTTGTTGGTCAAGAGGAAATATTACAACCTCTACTGGATCAAAAGCCGGAAGATCCCAGGGTGGAATTAGTTCATGCGCCTGAGATTTTGGAAATGACAGACAAACCCGCCCGTAATGCGCGCCGAAAAGCAGATAATTCCATGGCTGTAGGGATGGATATGGTAAAAGCTGGTCAAGCGGATGCGTTTGTGACAGCAGGAAATACCGGCGGAGCTATGGCCAATGGATTATTCAGGTTGGGCCGCATTCCAGGGATCAAACGTCCAGCATTGACTACAGTTCTACCCACAAAAGATGGATTTGCCATCGCCATTGACATTGGCGCCAATGCAGATTGCAAACCCCAATACCTGCTTCAGTTCGGCATCATGGGATCAATCTATGCTGAAAAAGTACTTAACATAAAGCGCCCGAGAGTTGGACTGCTTTCAAACGGAGAAGAAGAAGGCAAAGGTAATCAATTGGTTAAAGATACTTTCCCTCTATTTGCTGAAAGCTCCTTAAATTTTGTTGGAAATGCAGAACCGAAAGAATTATTCGGCGGAGATGTGGATGTCATTGTCTGTGATGGGTTTTCAGGCAACATTCTCATTAAAACAAGCGAATCGGTTTCGAAATTGCTGCTGGATGTCATGAAAGAAGAATTGATGGGAAGCTTACGGACGAAAATCGGAGCTGGCCTGGCTATGCCGGCATTTCAGAATCTAAAAAAACTCCTTGATCCTCGCCAAATCGGCGCTGCTCCCTTGCTGGGGATTGACGGGTTGGTATTTGTAGGCCACGGGCGGTCTGACGATCTCGCTTTGGTCAACTCAATCAAACGGGCAAAACAGGCTGTTGATGCCCAATTACTGCCCAGTTTAAAAGAAGCCATTCAATCTCAATTAGGGTAGTCAGGAACTTAAGAAGGAGTGGAGTAAATGATCATTGTCCGGAATGAAAAGTTAATCAAACGCAATACCCAGATTGGCAAGTACAGCGGGATTATTGCTATTGCGATCCTTGGTGGAGGAATGTACCTCAGTTTTCAGTACAAGGATCAAGTCATGTATTCCCTGATTGCTTTAATCCTGGGTTTTATTCTTTCTCAAGTAGGCATCTATTACTCCAACCGTTTTGGGCGTTCTCCCCGTCCTGATCAGGAACTGGATAACGCACTCAAAGGACTGGATAACCAATATGCTCTCTACCATTACCAAAGCCCGGTAGACCATCTTCTGGTTGGTCCAGCAGGTATCTGGATCCTGTTCCCCCATCTAACTAAGGGGAAAATCATTTTCGATGACAAGAAAAAACGCTGGAATAAATCCGGCGGGAATTTTTACATGAGGTTCTTTGCCCAGGACAACATCGGAAACCCTGCCCAGGAGATCGACTCCGCAATGAAACGGCTCCAGAAAGGTCTGGGCAAAATACCTGATTTTGAAATTCCAGTTATCAAATCCGCCCTGGTATTCGTGAATGAACACGCTGAAGTAGATGCGGAAAACGCCCCTTATCCCACTCTTCATGCCCGGCAGTTGAAAAAGATTATCAGGAAAGAAGCCAAAGGAGATACCCCTCTACCCAGGCCTGTGTTGAAAACTGTGCAGGATTTCCTGGGTCTCACCTCTTCAAATTAACCCTTCTTCGATTGATTTAACATGAAAGCCCGGAGAATATTACTCCGGGCTTTTTTTACTGTCTCAGTTTTGTGTTTTCTTTATTCGTTTAAGAAAGCCATCAGAGCGTCTTTGCTAATGCGGTAGGCTTTGCCAAGTTGTTTGCCTTTCAAATCACCGGCTTTAATGGCTGCCAGCACATCTTCCTCGGAAACTTTCAGTATCTGAGCTGCCTCTGCCGGGCTCATTACTTCCGGCATTCCTCCTGCTACAGCAGCACCAGCAGCAGCTCCGCCGCCCACCATCCCCTGAAGAGATTGGTTGATAATACTGCCTACACCCATACCGGCGCCAATGCCTGCGGTTAATCCAGCTCCACCGCTGGGATTCTGGGCAGCCTCAAGCAGGGCATCCGCAGCCTGCAGCCGGGTGTAAGTTTCCATATCCAGCACACCCATATCTCGCAATTCCTGAACTGATTGTTTTGAGGGCATTAAGTTGGCAATCAGGAAAGTTTTCAGTTCCAATCCCAAAGCGGCAAACTGGTCGCTGGATTTCGCCCGGACCCCGGCGCTGATTTCATTCAGCATGCTAATCAGGTCTGTAACGTCATGCTCGCGGGCTGTTTCGCCCAGTAAATCAGTCATTGTAGTCAGCAAAATATGCCGGAGGCGAGTTTCAATATCCTGGGTTCGGAAGATCCCCTGGGCACCGACCAATTGGGTCACAAACTGCTGCGGTTCAGAAATCTGATAACCGTAGGTTCCAAAACCTTTCAGCAGCGCGACACCCAAACCCATACCGGGATTGCGGACAATAATTGGCTGAGGGGTACCCCATTTCTCATCCGGGAATTCCCTGCGGGAAACAAAATATACTTCTGCAGTAAAGGGAGTTTTACCAGAAAATGCTTTTCCTATTAGGTCGACAAGCAGTGGAATATTTGCCGTAGCAATGGTATGGCGTCCCGGACCAAACACGTCCAGGGCTTTTCCATCCCGGAAAAAGACTGCAGTTTGGGATTCACGGACAATCACCTGAGATCCAATTCTGAAGTCTCCTGACTCCCCTTCCGGGAAGCGGTGAATCAGTTCATCCTGCATTTCATTCGGGTATTCAATAATATCAAAAATTCTGGCCATCGAGTCTACTCCTCTCTATTTATCTGGGTTTATTCACTGGGAATTTCATCATCACTGACAAATTCACCTTCGATGATTTCGCCGCCACTGATGATCTCTTCTTCATGAGTGATTACATCTTTTCGCTGATCTGCTTTGGTAACGATATCTTGAGCCTGCTTTTTCAGGTCTGCGATCAATACCTTCAGCTGCTCAGGGTCTTC
>CBDVDO010000028.1:0-10010 GCA_965372765.1 uncultured Anaerolineales bacterium | reverse complement strand
TGCCAGCATCGGGTGTAAAGCCTTTTCCAGAATATTCCGGGTTAGAGGATCATCGATGTTTCCACCCTCGATTTGATCCACCAGGCCTGGACAGGTATCTTTTAAGATTTCCACGCCCCGGGCAAATTTTTCTACCGTCGACGAATACAAGTCACCCTGAAACGTCGCCGGGGTAGCCAACACACCTACCACACCGCTGTTGGTTCCTTCAGCCGCTGGTTTCACAGCCGGTTCCATACCCACAAAGGGAACATCCGGGTAGTTTTTCCTCAATTCAGCCAGGGCAACAGCGGAGGCAGTATTGCAAGCCACGATGATCAATTTTGCACCCTTGCCCAGAAGATAACGGACGATACCCTCTGAATACCCCAACACCTCTTCCCGGGAACGGGTTCCGTAGGGAACATGAACCTGATCCGCTATATAGATACAATCCTCAAGGGGATACTGGTGGTGAACTTCCTGTAAGACAGATAATCCGCCTATGCCGGAATCAAATATCCCTATCGGTCTGTGGTGTTTATTGATCTTCATAACATCATTATACTCAGGTTTAATACCCTGTCTGGAAAGTTCCTTTTAAACCAAAAAGGGTACAGTGATTTTCACTGCACCCTGGTAGATTTCTATAGGTAGATAAATCCTTAGGAAAATTTTTGCCGCAGCTTGGCCTTTTTGCCGCTGCGATCCCGCAGGAAATACAATCGGGCCCGACGGGTAAATCCACTGCTCTGCACAGTTACTTTCTCGACTATGGGAGATCGGGTAAGGAAAGTTCTTTCCACACCGATACCATTGCTGGCAATCCGCCTTACAGTAAAACTTTCACTGTTTCCAATGCCGTGGGTCCGAATTATTGTGCCTTTAAACTGCTGGACCCGCTCATTATCGCCTTCTTTAATCCGAACAAACACGGTCACAGTATCCCCGCTGCGAATATCAGGGACATTGGGGTTTTTTGGTGTTTCCAACGTCTTCATCAGGTCATTCATTTTTAGTATCCTTCTTGGTAAAACACATTTCTTATCTTAAATCCCAGATCAACTTCAAACACGGCTGGTGATTATAACACGGGGGGTTTGATTTGAGAAGGAAGGTTGTTATATTACCCTACGCATCAATCCACAAAGAGGGGTTTGAAGATTTTATCCTTTAGAATCCCGATTCCGAAATCATTCCTCAGGGACCCAGGATAGTTTCAACAAGGTCAGCGAGTGCGCTCGCCGGTTCAATCTGATCCTTCAGCACAGCTACAACCGCATCCCGCACCTTCGGTCCCAGCTCATCCAATATATGGCCATCCGGAATCAGGATAGCCGAGGGCAGCAGCTGCTGCAGAGTGGAGTAAAAGGATACTTCTGACCAGCTATCCATCCCGGATGGTCTGGTGGGAAGGAACCCGCTCTCAAGAGACCAGATGGACAAATAAGTTTCATCGATGATAAATTCTGCTAACTCCACTGCTACCTGTTCTCTCTCGGTATCAGATGGAATCACACACCAAACCCAGCCATCGGCATAGGTAAATGGTTTGCTGTCTTTTGTCGGCAAGGCAGCCAGAGCAGTATTGGGAGAATCCGAACTCAGAAGGGTTGAACTCCAGGTTACAGCCAGGGTAGATTGGCGGTCCTGGTAGGATTGCCAGGACTGCTGATCGGTTTCAAATTGGGTCAGCCAGTAGGGCATCACATTAGCAGCCTGAGCCTGTTGGTAATAAGTCAAAACTTCTAATAATGATTCTTCCCCAATAATTAGCTCCCCGCTGGGATCTACCAGCTCACCTTCCAAACTTTGATACAAAGCCAGTGTAACCAGAGCCTGGGGATCGGAAGCCGGGAAAGCAAGCGCTTTTTGGATAGTAAGAACAGAATCCCAATCCGGCGGCGTGGGATCTTCCGTATCATTTTTATAAGCCAGGACCATCACATCCCCGGCAAAGGGAATTCCTGCAATCTGATCTCCCACCCGGGCTAAATCCAGGGCATAGCTGAACCAATCATTTTCATCCATCACTTCGGTGATTTCATCCAGGGGCAAAACCAGCTCCTCTAAAAACGCCTGTTCCATCAATGAACGCGGTAAGGCAATCAGATCCGGCATGATGATGGGCGCTGCTATCCGGGTTGTACGGAGAGACTCCAGCAGGCCATACTCGCCGGAAAGCTCCTTTACCCGCACCTGGATGTCAGTTTGCGGTCTGAGTGAGCTAAATTCATCCAGTCGGGATAAAAACAAATTACTGGCAGTAGACCCATCCAGGGGATCAAATTGCGGTGGGACCCAGAGAATCAAGGTCTCAGCTCCCAGAACCGGGACATTGGGTGTAGCCGAGGGATTTGGTGTAGGTGAAACCTGGGACACGCTGGGAATTTCCGTAGGGGGATTCGGGGAAAGTAACCCTTGAATATCCGGGAAATTGCAGGAGGTTATCCCGATTAAAAGCAGGCCCAGGATACCAAATCCCAGGATGAGTTTCATAAAAATCGATCGTTGACTATTTTTTCCGATCTTTTCCATCATATTTTCCTTCTCTTTCAAAGAAACACCATTAAACCACAGTTTTTCCCAAGGGGGACTCATCTAATACAGATTTAATGAAGCTGATCAAGGGAGCCGCATCAACTCACAACAACCTGCTACCATTGCCCTTTGACCAATAAAATCCAAAATAATGCCTTAGATTAATAAGAAAAGAAAATCCTAATGAATACTTATTACGGGGTTGGGGTTGATGTTGACGGTTCAGAGGTGTCCGTAGGGAGCTCAGTCGCTGTTTGGGTAGCTGTTCCGGTTGGCTCCGGTGTCCAACTCGGGGTGGGTGTGTCTGATGGGATTGGAGACGGCGTTCTTGTAGGAGTGACAGTCGGTGTCAATGTTGGTGTGAAAGTGGGATATCTCGTAGGGATAATCCTTCCAGGTGTAGTAGTAATAACCGGAGTAGACGTATAAGTAGCAGTCCTGGTGGACTGCACGGTACTCTGGGGCTCATTCCCCTGTTTGATCTTCACAAAAGCATACCCTAATCCATAACAGGGAAGGGTTGCCCCAATCAAGATCATAAATATTATTTGCAAACGCTTTTGTTTTTGATTTGGATAGCTCATGGATAGGGTCTTTAGGACATTCAGGTCGTAAGCTTACTCCGGAAATTATGCAATCTGGTTTGATATATTGAGCCAATGATATTGTATAATCGTATATATTATATTGTAATTCTACCTAATGGCACGGTCGAAAGCTGTTAGTCCTAATATTGGCTGAATTTACTGATAAGAAAATATGACCATCCCCCTCCAAATTACTACCCTCCTATTTGACCTGGATGGGACATTAACCCACCAGTACCCAACTTCTCTGGATATTTTGTTTACCGTCCTGGACGAACATCAACTTCCTTTAATGGCAACTGCTCACAGGGATACGTTACAGTTCGTTTACCAATACTGGGCAAATTCAGACGAGGTCGCTCAGGATCTAGAGATGTATGGTGAGTTAACTGATAATTTCTGGATCCACTATCTAAAGCGAAAATTATGGGCTGCCGGGCTGACCGAGCTTCAGGCTGCTGATTTAGCCCCCATTCTCCAGCCCGAACTGGTGGAAAGACACCAACCAGAAAAACTGGTGCTTGATGATGTTCAACCCACCTTGAAAACTCTCCGCGGAAAGGGTTACATTATGGGATTGGTGTCCAACCGGTCAAGCTCGATTGAGGAAGAAATCAACGAATTGGGATTTCTGCCATATTTTGATTTTTCCTTTACAGCCGGAGAAGTCAATTCCTGGAAGCCCGATCCGGGCATATTTGAACACGCGCTTTATCTGGCGGAAAGCAGCCCCGAGTCAACTGCTTATATCGGGGATAATTACTATACGGATGTCCTGGGCGCCCGGGAAATCGGGATCTATCCCATTCTAATTGACCCCCGGAATACCTTTCCAGACGCAGACTGCCAGGTAATCACCAGTATTGGGAACCTGGTCGCTGAAATGTGATCCTTCCCCCCAACTTTCCAACAGGGGGACAATAAAAGGGTCATTCCAAACCACCTTGTTTCTCCATGATCACCGTTTGAGTTGGGTAGGCAAATTCGATGCCTTCCTCTTCAAAACGCTGGTACAGTTCCAAATTAATGACTTGCTGGGTGTCCAAATAAGAAACGTATGCCGGGTCGAGAACGTGGTAGACTATCGCGAAATTCAGAGAATAATCCCCCATGGACTTAAAATGAGCTCTCTCAAATTGGATATTTTCAAGTGGGGAAATGATTTCTTCTACAATCCCCGGTATTTTCTTCAAATTCTCCACCGATGTGCTGTAAGTGACAGCAATCGAAAACGAAATCCGTCGTTTTTCCAGTCTTTTATAATTCCTGATCCGGCTGTTCAGTAAATCAGTATTGGAAAAAATCAATTCCTCTCCGGACAAGCTGCGGATCCGGGTACTCTTTAATCCAATATCTTCTACATTACCTGCAAATTCATCTACCTCTACAAAGTCACCGATCACAAAAGGTTTGTCCAGCGTGATAGAAATCGAAGCGAATAAATCACCCAGAATATTTTGAAGCGCCAGGGCAACAGCAATGCCGCCAATACCCAGGCTGGCAACCAGGCTGCTAATCTCAATATTCAGGTTGTCCAGAATAATCAGGGATAAGATAACCCACAAGAGGATTTTTCCCATTAATCCCAGGGCATCCAGGGTGGTCGCATCCTCGCCATGGTCCCCTTTGACCTTATCAGCAACACTCCGGTTGACATAGTATGAGATTAAACCTGTACCCCAGAAACCCAGCTGCAGGGTTAAGATCACCTGGGTTACTAATACCACCAACTTCCGAAGATCAGCAGGTATGTTCAATACCAGTATGCCAAGATACAGACCAAGGGCAAGGAAAGAAAACCAGCGGGTTTGATTCAATACCGGAATGATGAAGTTGTCTATCTCGGTCTTTGATTCTTTAACCCGGTTTATTAATCGGTTATTAATGATCCGTTTGATGAGGGCCAATATCAAGAATACCCCCACCAGGATCCCCAAGGCAATTAACCAGCTCTTAATTGAATTTTCAAATATGACATAGTTTAAGAAATCCATCTAGGTCCTTCCTTTTCATCTTATTACCCGATAATCTCACTGATCCATTTTGTGAGCCCCGGTTTCCCGGCCAGTGCAGATTCCAATCAGGTCACAAGCCAGGTTTTAGATAACTTACTTACGGTTTTCTCTCATCCAACCCACTGTAAAATCAACCAGATCTTGCTGAGGAATCAATTCCACCTGGGCGTTTCCAACTTGCCCGGTCAGGATCTTTCCACCTGATTTCTGATAAGCTTTTCCTATTTCTTCAAATTCATCGCTATTTTCTTCCAGTTCGTTAAACTTAACCCAGCGCCGGACCCCATCCTGAACGATTGGCGCTCCCTGCTGAATTTCTTTTTTGCCTGGAAACTCTGCCCGGAACTCTGCCAGGTGCATGCTGGTATTGTTTTCATGGCCCACTCCCAGGAACAATATCCAGCCCTCAAGTTCATAGACTCTGGCTAATGGTGAATCCTCGCCCAATCCAAAATAGAGTCGATGACTGCCGGTAATGAACTCCGCATGTTTTCCTCTAGCTGCAAACGATACATGGGGATGATTGCTCCGGAGCACACCGGCTTGCTTGCGGAAAGTTTCCGATATCCTTCCCATACCGCGAGTGGGTGTAAAGTCAGGATCAAAGGCCGGCATAGTTTGGCGGATAATTTCTTTCCACCTCTCAGGCACTGGCGGATTTTCCCATTTCTCAGGATCGGTTAAATCTCCTGAATGGGTGGGCATCACCAGTGTGCCTTCCGGGCCAAGTACTTCCTCAAGAGCCAGAATAACCCCTACCGATCCGCCGGATACCCAACCCAGAGAACTAAGAGAGGAATGAACCAACAGCACCATGCCCTTTAATACACCAAGGTTTACCAAGTCTTTTTTGATCGATTCGACCGTAACCGGTCCGTCTTTGGTGTTCTTTATGACATCTAATTCACTCATCAGGTTCCTCTGTAATAATTTCCCATCCATCATACCAGAATTTCTTTTCCTGGTAGGATCTGCGACATAACTTCCTCAAACAATTTCTGTGATCACTGGATGAGGTCCGATTATTTTTTTTCCTGGAGCATGCTAGTCCACACCCGTTCACCAGGATGAGCAAATCTGATTAAACCTTAAATGCAGCAGCTGATTGAGTTCTTTTATCAAGAACCCAGGGAAGGTTAATCTCAAGGCGAGTAAATGAATTGGACAAAAATAAAGGGCAGCGAACCCTGCGGATAGAACCTCAAATCAGCCAGGTCAGGATAAAGATTACGGTAAACAAACTGCTTACAATCAATTGTCTGATACCGATTGTTGTTGGTTTAACCCCCACAGCCGGATAATAAATTCCCCGGAAGGTCTCACCCCACTGTAGAAGAAATGGGGCAAAAATCCAGGCCGGAATAATGCCCACAACAGATAATAGGATTACAGCCAGGAGGTTATAACTTGAGTACAGTGCAGCTCGCCAACCCAACCGGAAGCGGTCTTTGAGAGAAGGAATTTGTTTTTGTTCGCGTTGTGCCAACTGTAAATAAACATAAACGATGGATGCGGCTGACTGGAACCAGGTTAATCCCCACAACCACCAGCCCAACTCAGAAGGTCCGCCAACGCCGATCCAATACCCTGCCGGGGCTGTAAGTGCCAGCACTCCGCTGGCTACAATTTCAATACCCATTTGTCCACGTTCAGCCCGATTGTAAACCAGATACAGATGCCAGATAAAAACAAAGATACCAGGTACAGCGAGAATCAATAAGTAACTTAACCCGCGAAGAAACAATCCCCCGACCATTAATATCCCCACAAAGCTGTAGATGATTATCGCCCAACTCGCCGGGCGCAGATCTGCTTTCGATCTTCGGCCACTTAAGACTTTCACAGCGATCGTAATAGGAGGACGGATTAAAAATCCAACCAACGCGCCCAAAACAAGAATTGCCGCATCCAAAGACCAGCTTTGCCCGGCAAAAAGCCCGATGAATAACGGACTGAGGAGAAAAACCCAGGATCCATGTTCGTTGGTGATGAAAATTTGCCGCTGAAATATTTTCTGCTTTTGAGCCATGCTGTTTTAAACCTTATAACATTGGGATTAGTCAAGAAAGTATACTATAGCTCTATTCTGAAATCACGAGGATTTCCTGCTTATCCCAAAACAGGTGACGCCTTCAGGATAGAACTCTTATGGTAGGATTAACAAGTTCATTATCAACCAGACTATTTTCTTTTCCCTGAGATATGGAACTTTCTACAACAACTTTTCTGGTACTATCAGTTCTTTTCCTATCCACGTTTATTCGATCAGCCTTGGGATTTGGTGACGCATTAATTGCAATGCCCCTCCTGGCAATGGTAGTTGGCTTGCAAGTGGCAACTCCTCTGGTAGCGATGGGTGCTTCAACAATTGCCTTCACGATCCTCCTGAAATCATGGAGAAAAGTAGAAATCAAAGCAGCTTGGCGCCTGGTTCTTTCAACCTGGATTGGAATCCCAATCGGAATTTATTTCCTGAAAGCAGCCCCAGAACCATTGGTAAAATCCCTTTTGGGAATCCTCTTGATTGGTTTTGGATCATACAACTTGTTTGTTCCAACTCTCCCCAGATTACTTAATGAAAAATGGGCTTATTTCACCGGTCTTATTGCAGGAATATTGGGTGGTGCATATAACACAAATGGACCCCCTGTAGTTGTCTATGGCATATTACGCCGCTGGGATCCGGAAAAATTCCGAGCCACTCTGCAGGGGTATTTTCTTCCGACGGGCTTCGCCATCTTAATCACTCATGGTTTAGCCGGAATGTGGACTTCTGAGGTGATTCGCCTCTATGGATACAGTCTGCCCATCATCATCGGGGCAGTTCTGGTGGGTGAAAAAG
The DNA here is from genome assembly GCA_965372765.1 of uncultured Anaerolineales bacterium. GTDB lineage: Bacteria > Chloroflexota > Anaerolineae > Anaerolineales > UBA11858 > B10-G9. The sequence goes on along the minus strand of CBDVDO010000028.1, from coordinate 2,046 downwards.
TCAACCAGATCATACCCCAGGGAAAATTCGATAAAATCGTCTATGGATTTTTAGTAGTAATTGGATTTTTTCTAATCATTCGCTAAGCGATACCCAAAACTCAATAAATACTGCCCAAACAAAACCCCCCTCTTTAATAAAACAGAGGGAGGTCCAGTTTGATTTCCAGTAAACTTGAATTAATGCTGTAAGATTTGAGACAAGAACAACTTTGTACGATCTTGTTGAGGATTATTGTAGATGTCATGTGGCGTACCACTTTCTACAATAAGCCCTTCATCAAAAAAGTACATTCGATCTGCTACTGCCCGGGCAAAACCCATTTCGTGAGTAACTACAATCATGGTCATGCCGGATTCAGCAAGGTCAGTCATGGTGTCAAGTACTTCCTTGATCATTTCCGGATCGAGAGCAGACGTTGGTTCATCAAAAAGCATGATCTTGGGCTGCATAGCTAATGCTCGCGCAATGGCCACCCGCTGCTGTTGTCCACCGGAAAGATTTCCGGGGAATTTTTGAGCCTGTTCAGGGATTCCTACAAGTTCCAGGAGTTCCATGGCTACTTTGTCTGCTTTCTCTTTGGGCCATTTTCGGACCCAAATCGGCGCCAGGGTGACATTTTGCAAGACACTCAGGTGGGGAAATAAGTTGAATTGCTGAAAAACCATCCCCGTTTCCATTCGGATAAGCTCAATATTCCTCACATCATGCGAAAGTTCAATGCCATCTACGACAATTTGACCCTCCTGATGCTCTTCCAGGCGATTGATGGTACGAATAAAGGTGGATTTGCCAGAACCGGATGGTCCAAAGATTACAATCACTTCTCCCTCGAAAACATCCATATCAATACCGCGCAAGGCATGAAAATCATCATACCATTTGTGGACATTCTTACAATGAATGATCGGTTCTTCTGTCATATTGTGGTCTCCTACATATTACTACTGATACCCATTGAAGCTTCCATTCGCCGGCTGGCAAGCGACATCAGATAACTAAAAATCCAATAGACAACGGCCATAAAAATGTAAACCTCAGTCCGCATCTGAACAAACTCAGGATCAGAATTGATAATCGAGCGACCAATGCCCAGAAAATCATTAATGCCAATGATAACCACCAGGGTAGTATCTTTAAACAGGGAAATGAACTGCCCGACAATGGCCGGAAGTACTGCTCTTAATGCCTGAGGTAAGACAATAAATACCGTCGTTTTGAAGTTACCCATTCCAAGCGCTTTTGCTGCTTCGATTTGACCCAGGGGAACAGATTGAAGACCACCGCGAACATTTTCCGCAGAATAAGCTGCGCTAAAAACTGTTACCGCCATCAGGGCTCGAACCAGGCGGTCGATACGGGATTCAACAGGCAAGAACAAAGCCAGGATGATGGAAAACATAAAAAGAATCGTGACCAGCGGGACGCCCCGGATCACTTCGATAAAAATGGTTGAGAAGGCACTTACAACCGGGAGAGAAGAACGACGTCCAAAGGCTAAGGCGATCCCCAGGGGAAAAGAGAGAAGTATTCCTCCCGCCGCAAGCAGAATGGTTACTAATAGTCCACCCCAGAGTGTAGTGGAGACATCCGGGATTAACTCACTGGCCTCGAACCCTGCTAAAAGAACAACACCGCAAACAGGAACAAGTAACCAGCCAACAAAAATTAGAATGTTTTTTATGGCTGTTTTGCTCCCAATGAGATAACCCACCAGAATGATCAGGAGATTCGATCCAAGATAGAGGCGCATACTCAAATCAAGTGCTGGATGTTGGACGGGCAGCAGAGCAGTGACAATAAAAACAAGCCCGGCTGCGAGTGAGATTGATCGCAGTAATCCCCCCCATCTACCCCAACTAATACCGAGAAGTAGGAATAATCCAGAGAGGATTATTCCTACCCGCCAAATTTGATCTCTTGGATATTGACCCACTGCATACAAAAGTGGAAATTGGGTAACAGCACGCCACTCAGCAGCGAAAAACGCCCATCTGAAAACAGCAATAAAGAAGTAAGAGATGAGGGGAATCAGCAGGATTGTCA
>CBDVDO010000027.1:0-10443 GCA_965372765.1 uncultured Anaerolineales bacterium | reverse complement strand
ACGAGCTGATAGGAAAGTCAGAACTCACAGGTGGGACAACCAAACACAGTTTGGCCCATATTGTCATTCCCCCGGATAAGTCCAGTGTGCTGCATTTCCACAAAATTTCCGAGGAAACTTATTACATCCTGAAAGGTGAAGGATGGATGAGAATTGATCAGGGGGAATTTTCCCTCCAGACTGGCCAGGCTTGTTTGATCGAACCCGGTGAAAAACACCAAATATTCAACCGGGGAAAAACCGACCTGGAATTTCTGGCGGTTTGTGCCCCGGCCTGGGTGCCGGAAGATTCATTTGAAGTTGGAGAATAACTCTTAATCAGACCTCCGAGGTCGATCCGACCTCCGAGGTTGTATCAACCTCGGAGATTTGTTCAATTGGATTTTATTTCAAATTGGCCACTTTTGAAAGCTGGTCGATAGCCTCTTGAACGGTCTCTCCCCCCTCAATAGACAGGATAATGGCGTCTTCCGGACAGATGTCAACACAACGTCCGCATCCGCGGCATTCGGCTGTAATTTCTGCCCGTTCATTCTTGATAATAATCGCGTCCACAAAACAGGTGCCGTCTGTGCAAATCTTGCAGCCTGTGCAGTCCTCAGTCACTTCTACCTGAACGCCTGGCATACGAATGAACTTCCGACTGATTTTCGGATTAAGGTCAGGCACGACACCCCACAAACAGCAGCAGGGGCAGCAGCTGCAGATTGTCATTAGGTCTTCACCGGGTTTTACTCCCAACCAGATAGAATCCAGGCGGTTGCGCCCGATGGAATGGACCAACCCCGCATCCCGGCAGCGCCGGGCATGATCAAGAGCTTGCTCTTTGCTGACCAGCCTGCCCAATTTTGAGTTGATCTGTAAAACCGGCTCGCCTAGAAATATACAGCCCAATTTTTGAGGGTAATCCTGGCAATCATTCCCTTCCCGGCAGATGCAAAAATCCATAATCCAATGGTGGTTGGCCTGGTTAATGTAATGCTCCACTATCAGAGAGGGGATGATGACGCTTTCTGGCGAATCGAGGGGGGCATTCACCTGGATGGTTTGATCCCGCGGTAAAAAAAACACCTCATCCCCGCGGAAAAAGATATGGTCGACAACCTCTCCCACCAGGGGGATCCTGGTCATTTTGGCCAGAACCTGGCGGGTTGGGTAGATAAATTTAAGAAAATTAACAAACCAAACTGGACGGGACATAGTTCAGTCAATGTAAGTATCGATTAATGAAATATTGTTTGATTATAATCGAACATAATAACATGCTGTAACTGCTTACTTCTCGCTAAACAGCTTTCGCTGTTTAGTGAATATGGTACACTGACACCGATGGATAAAAAGACGCTCTCAACATTAGAATATCACACGATTTTAGCTGCGCTGGCGGATCAGTGTCATTTTAATCCTGCCCGGGAAAGAGCTGCCCAATTGCAGCCGCTAACCAATCTTGATCAGGTCCGGGTTCTTCAGGAGGAGACTGCTGAAGCGCTGGCCCTGATTACCTTGCATCCCGGCACTTCGGTTGGAGGGGCGCGAGATCTGCGTCCGATCGTTGAAGATGCTATCCGTGGCATTATCCTGGAACCCTCTCGCTTGCTTCAGGTAAAGGGTACGTTAATTGCTGCCAGAAACCTGCAGCGGTTAATGAGCAAAGAAACTGGTGTATATCCAAAACTGGAAGGCCTTTCTCAGCAGCTGCCTGATTCTATAGGCCTGGTGAGTTTGATTTCCAAAGTAATTTCGGACCAGGAAGAGGTGCTGGACACAGCCTCTCAAAAACTGAGTCAAATCCGGCGGGACTTAAAAGTGCAGCAAAGCCGGCTAAAAAAACGAATGACCCAGATTCTTAAGAAGCCGGAGGTTGCTAAGCACCTGCAGGAATCTATCATCACCCAGCGGAACGGCCGTTATGTGCTGCCGTTGAAAGCAGAAGCCAGAGCCCATATACCAGGGATCGTGCATGATCAATCTGCTTCCGGCGCAACGATTTATGTTGAACCTCAAGCCATGGTCGAAACCAATAACCGCTACCGGAAATTAGAACTGGATGAGCGGGATGAAGTGCGAAGGATTTTGTTAGACCTCACTCAAAAAGTGGCTGAACAGGCGGAGATTTTACGGGAGTTGGTAAATACCCTGACAGCCCTGGATTTAGCATTTGCCCGGGGAAGATATGCTGCTGTGATTAAAGCCTTCCGGCCCACTATCCACCCTTTCCCCAAGAAAATGAAAGAAGGACACCCTGGCGTAATTCTCCGCCTTTTTGGAGCGAGACATCCCTTATTGGATCCCTCAAATGTTGTGCCGATTGATATTGCCCTGGATTCCGAAACTTATGCGTTAATTATTACCGGTCCAAATACAGGGGGGAAAACAGTAACCCTGAAGACAGTCGGTTTGCTGGTTTTAATGGCACAAACCGGAATGCATATTCCGGCATCCGCAGCTTCGGAGTTGAGCTTGTTCTCGAATGTTTACGCAGATATTGGGGATGAGCAGTCTATTGAACAGTCTCTGTCAACTTTTTCGGGTCATATCACCAATATTATTGGTATTCTGGAGAATGTTGACCGGAAATCCCTGGTTATCCTGGATGAACTGGGGGCGGGAACAGATCCCCAGGAAGGCGCAGCATTAGCCAGGTCCCTGATGTCTAATTTGCTGGAGAGGGGCATCACTACCCTGGTTACTACCCATCATCCGGATTTAAAGGTTTATGCCCACACCACTCCGGGCGTAATTAACGCTTCAGTTGAATTTGATCTAAAAAGTTTGCGTCCCACCTATCATCTGACGGTTGGACTTCCTGGCCGTTCCAATGCCCTGGCAATTGCCAGCCGCTTGGGACTTCCTGAGGAGATCATCAATGCGGCGCGGGGGACATTGGACCCGGCGGACTTAATAGCGGATGACTTGTTGGATGATATCCATCGCCAACGGAAATTAGCGGAAGAATCCAGACAAGCAGCAGATGGGGCTCAGGAAGAAGCAGAAGGCTTGCGGGTGCAGCTCGCTAACCGCCTGGTAGAGATCGAAGATGAGAGGGAGGATGCCCTTGAAAAAGCCCGCAATGAAGCGAGAAGCTCCCTTCAGGTATTGCAGGAGGAAATCAAGGAGATCAGATCGGAACTTGAAAAGGAAGAGGACCCGGGAGAGAAAATTGAAATACTGAGTGAAGAAACCGATCTGCTAGAGGCAGAACTTTCTCAACCTCTGCCCCGTAGAAAACAGGCGGCAGCCATCCCCGGGCCGCTGGGTCCAATACAGGACGGGGATCGAATATATATCCGGTCTCTGGGGAAAAAAGGGGTAGTGCTTTCTGTTGATGGGGAGGACGTAGAACTGCAGGTTGGAATTATCCGGGTCCGGACTCAAAAGGCTGACCTGGAACACACGCTGGATCAGGAGGGTACTGAGCCGGAGATAGAACCTCAGTCAACAGTCCGGACACCCAAAGATACCCCCTCGCCTGGAATTGAACTTGATCTGCGCGGGCAGACAGTAGATGAAGCCCTGGAAAATCTGGGATATTACCTGGATAGAGCATTCTTAGCTGGATTGCCCTGGGTCAGAATCATTCATGGTATGGGGAAAGGACGGCTGCGCAGCGCAGTCCGTCAGGTTTTGGAAAACCATCCCCAAATCACAGCCTTTGAGCCTGGAAAAGAGAAAGAAGGGGGCGATGGGGTTACAGTTGTGAGTTTCATAGAATAATCTGACTCCAGGGAATTTAATTCGGAATTACTCTTTTACACCATCATAAATCTCATGTTTGTTTTACCTCAAATCTAGCACTTGCTGGATTCGAGACCGATTGGTTATCGCGATCTCAGGTGTGCTTCACTGTCCTGCCCTTATTACCTGCCTGGTCTTTTCAAAATCTCCCCAGCTTTGCAATAAGAAAAGAATAAAACGATACGGACTTTTCGGGAAAGCCTGTTCAAAGTCTCTTGCTGTTTAAGGCTTCACAATATTCTCACATTCTCTTAATACCTCCTGAATAATCGGCGCTTATACTGTTGATCAGTACTATCAATTACACAACAAGGAGAATATATCATGAAGAAAACTATGTTCGTTTTATCTGTACTGGCTATTTCGGTTTTGGCGCTCAGTTTCGCCAGCCCGGCAATGGCAGCCGAATCCTTCCAGGGTGGACCGGGAAACGGTGACGCTGAAAAATTAGGCCTCAAAGGCAACAACCACCAGGGAGAAATTGGTACTGGAACTGGTGTACCTGTCAAACAAAATCTAGAGCTCAAGCAAAATATTGCTATGGATGGTCTGCTGGATGACATAATCCACGAGAGCCTGGCAATTGAATTGGGTATCACTCCAGTGGAAATGGCTGACCGTTTAGCCGCTGGCGAGTCTGTCTATGAGATCGCCATCAGCCTGGGCTTTGACGCTGATTCATTCACTGAGATTATGATCAATGCTCGAATCGATGCCTTGACTCAAGCTGTCGATTTAGGTCTGCTCACCCAGGAACAAGCTGATTGGATGGCTTCACGTGGGTTTGGCACTGCTATGAATGTAGGCACTGGAGATTGCGCAGTACAAGACTAACAGATGGTCCTGTCTAGCAAACGACAAAGAAAACCGGCTGCGGGTTGAGTAAAAGATAGATTGCCCCCCGGTTTGCCCAACCAATAAGGTTATTTCGGAAAATGAAAGAACTCTTGTTGGTTGGGTTTTTTGTTGTATTTATATCAGTAGGTGAAGGGGGAGATATAGTTGACGTAACGTGTTTTCCAGACCTTTTTTATTTCAGGGAACAAAATCTCAGGGTTTTTCGTCATAAGTATAGAAATTAATTGAGTAAAAAAATTGAGGGAGCAGTTCATGTTATTAAAGAAAAACCAATACCTAAACTATTACCACTTGCTGGCGGCAGGGTTAATCATGCTTCTAGCTGGATGTGCCATACCCGGTCAGGTTTCACCTGGAACCTCAAAATCCCAGGTTTTGGAATCCAATCGTCCGCGGGCTGAGATAGAAGACGTATCAGGGAGTGATCTGGAGAGATTGGCGGACGGAAATACCCAGTTTGCCTTCGATATTTACCAGCAAATTCAATCTCAACCAGGAAACCTGTTTTATTCTCCCTACAGTATTTCTTCTGCGCTGGCGATGACCTATGCGGGAGCAGAAGGGAGTACAGCCGAGGAAATGGCTGCCACCTTGCGTTTTCTCCTTGACCAGGAAAACCTTCACTCCGCATTTAATGCTCTTGATCAAAAATTGGATTCCCTGGCCGAACTCGAAGTTCCGCAAGATCAGGGAGATCCTTTTCAGTTAAATATCGCTAATGCAATCTGGGGACAGCAGGATTTTCATTTTGAGGATGATTTTCTGGATTTACTGGCTGAAAATTACGGAGCCGGATTAAGGCTGCTGGATTATGTCTCCCAACCGGAGGAATCACGACTGGCGATCAACCAGTGGGTAAGTGACGAAACAAAAGAAAAAATCCAGGATTTGATTCCCCAGGGAGGCATTACCAATGATACCCGACTGGTGTTGAGTAATGCGATCTATTTTAAGGCCACCTGGTTAGAGCCATTTAATGAAAATTTAACAGAAGAAGGCATGTTTTATGGGTTGGAGGGGGAGGAATTATTAGCCCAGATGATGAAGACCGGGCAGGACGCATCCTTCCGGTATCTGAAGGAGGATGGTTACCAGGTTGTGGAATTACCCTACATTGGCAATCAGGTTTCCATGCTGGTAGTGGTTCCGGATCAGGGAAAGTTTGAGGAATATGAAGCCCAGTTTTCCATTGAGGAACTCAACCATATTGTGGATAGTTTAAACTATTCTCCGCTGGAGCTGACGTTTCCCAAGTTTGAGTTTGAGACTGAAATCAGCCTGGCGAGCACCCTGTCAACAATGGGCATGCCGACTGCATTCAGCGATGCGGCAGACTTTTCAGGCATGACTGGCTCAAAAGACCTGTTCATTTCTGATGTTTTCCACAAAGCGTTTGTCAGCGTGGACGAGGAAGGCACAGAGGCCGCGGCCGCGACCGCGGTGGTGATGAGCCTGACTTCCATGCCAGAGTCCCCCCTAGAACTTACCGTGGACCGCCCGTTTTTGTTCCTGATCCGGGAACATGAGACCGGCACTGTTTTGTTTATGGGTCGGGTAGTGAATCCTTAATATTAAAAGAGGGACCCGGTCCCTGAATTTAACACTTAACCCAACCGGTTATGAAGCGATTAAAATCGCAGCTAGGGTCCTTCAACTTCGCTCAGGACAGGCTTTCTACGACTTTCGCGAATCATCTACCCTTTGGGTAAAGGGCAGTCGGAACTCGATAACGCGATAGTTGATCGCCCCTCTATTCAGAAACTTACTTCTTCTTAGATAGTAGAGCTTAATTTAACACTTAACCCAACCGGTTATATTCTTCTTCCGCAACTTCGGGATCCAGTTTCAGGAACAGCGGCTGCGGTTCCCGGAAAGGACTGCCCGGGGTGATTTCACTTGGCTGCCACTTAGAGCAAGGTTCCTTCCCCCGATAGCGCAGCACCTCATGTGTGCCGAGATTGTCATCCACTGACTCTGTGTATTGTTCTCCAAAGAGCGGCTCATCGTATCCCAGCATTTGATGCAGTTGTTCACAGCTAAAGGGGAGTACTGGCGCAAAGAGAATTTTTAGTGAATCAATGGCCCTGATCGCGGTATAAATGGTTTTCCCCGCAGCTTCTTTATCTTCTTTAATCTCAAACCAGGGCGCTTTATCGTCAAAATACTTGTTTACCTCACCGGCCAGACGCATGGTTTCTGTCAGGGCTGCCCGCAGTTTAACTCTGTTGTACAGGTCACCTGTTTTTTCAAACCCTTTCTGGATAATCTCCAGGATAGCCTTATCCTCCGGGCGCAGGTCTCCCGGATCGGGGATTTTACCTTCCCACTGTTTATGTGCAAAAGACAATACCCGGTTGACTAGATTACCCCAGGTGGCGACCAGCTCATTGTTATTGCGGGTGATAAACTCTTTCCACTCCCAATCCGCGTCCCGGGTCTCCGGCATATTGGCAGTCAGGTAGTATCGAAGAGAATCCGGGTCATAGCGGGTGAGAAAATCCAACCCGTCAACCACCCAGTTCCGGCTGCCGGAAATTTTCTTTCCTTCCATGTTAAGGAATTCGTTGGCTGGAACATCATAGGGAAGAACCAGGGCTTTACTGTCATCTTCGTCAAACAGAGCGCCAAATGTAGTCCCTACCCCGGCCAATTCTGCCGGCCAGATGACTGCATGGAAAGGGATGTTGTCCTTGCCGATAAAGTAATAAGTCCGGCTGTCAGTGTTGTACCACCAGTCCTTCCAGCGCTCTTCATCCCCGTTAAGCGCAGCCCATTCTATGGCAGCTGAAAGATAACCTATGACTGCTTCAAACCATACGTAAAGGCGCTTATCTTCCCATCCGTTCACCGGTACTGGAATGCCCCACTTTAAGTCTCTGGTCATAGCCCGGCCATGCAAATCGTCAGCCAGAATTTGTCCCAGTGACTGGCGAATAACATTCGGCCGCCAGTAATCCTCGCGTTCTTTCAGAAAATCCACAATTTTGGGTTGCAGTGTTCCCAGGTCAAGATAAAAATGTTCTGTATCCCGCAGTTCAGGAGTTGACCCGTCCATCTTGGATCGGGGATTAATTAATTCGTTTGCCTCCAGCAGGTTCCCGCATTGATCGCATTGGTCTCCCCGGGCATTTTCATAACCACAGATATAGCAGGTTCCTTCTACATACCGATCGGGAAGGAAACGTTCCTGCGAGGTTGAATACCACTGCTGCTGTGTTTCGGCATACATGTACCCTTTTTCTTTCAAGGCGCTGAACATGGTCTGCGCTACCCGGAAATGGTTTTCTGTGTGAGTGCTGGTGAACAGGTCGTAGCTCAAACCCAATTTTTGAAATAAATCCAGGAATTTATTGTGAAACTGTTGATAAACTTCTTCCGGAGTGATGCCGTCCTCATCCGCCCGAACAGTAATGGGGGTGCCGTGAGAATCAGATCCGGATACCATCAACACATTATTGCCCTGCAGGCGATGGAAGCGGGCGTAGATATCTGCCGGCAAATAGGATCCAGTGATATTCCCTACATGTATATCAGCGCTGGCGTATGGCCAGGCAACTGCAATAAGAATATTTCTCTTCATAATTTGCTCCCGATATGATAACTGGTAATAAAAAAAGCTGTCCGTGACGGACAGCCTGGTGTCATTTTTTCCGAAGATTAATCAGCGATAATTCCCCGGGTGGACAACTGCCCGAATCAAGTGTGGGCGGGATACGCCCATTTGCATAGCCATGCTCATCACACAAACCATCAAAATCACCAGGAATAAGGTACTCACGATTTTTTTTCCTTTGTACTTGATTAAAGCTTACTTTGTAGTCTATATGGGGATGGGGGATTTGTCAACCCTCCCCAACTTGTATAGTACAGGTCTAATAAACTGAACATAACCCCTCAAATACGGTATACTAATTTTATCTGCCAAACGTTTTAGAGGACTTCCGGCAGGAGGGTATTGGACTCATACTATACGATTTTTATGTTCCATCTGATCTCGCTCCTGTCGTTCTGGAGCAGAATCCGAATTTTCGCCTACACAATCCACTATGAAGGTTGTGGAAAAAGCCATTTGTCTTGAGGAGACGATAGTGTCAGCACTTAAAAATATCCGGATTGTAGATATAACCCGGGCCATGGCTGGACCCTATTGTACGATGATGCTGGGGGATTTTGGTGCCGATGTAATTAAAATTGAACGCCCAGGTTCAGGAGACGAAAGCCGCGGGTGGGGGCCGCCGTTTGTGGGTGAGGCTTATGGTCCGTATTCGGGAACGTCGGCTTATTATCTCTCCGCCAACCGGAATAAACGCAGTCTAACCGTCAACCTGAAAGATTCAGAAGGACAGGAAATCATCCGGCGCCTGGTTCGGGTTTCTGATGTTTTAATTGAAAATTACCGGACAGGGGTATTGGATAAAATGGGGTTGGGTGTTGAGGATCTAACCGCAGAAAACCCTGGATTAATTTATTGCTCTATCAGCGGATACGGCCGGACTGGCCCCAATAAAGAACTGCCTGGTTATGACGCCATTATTCAGGCTGAGGGTGGATTGATGGGGATTACCGGGCCTGTTGACGGACCGCCATCCAGGGTAGGGATTCCGATCATTGATATCACCTCGGGGATGTTTGCTGCTTCTGCGATCATGGCTGCCCTCTATGAACGGGTTCAATCAGGTCAAGGCCAGCATATCGACGTTTCCTTGCTTGATTCCCAGGTAGCGTTATTGTCCAATGTCGCGTCAAATTACCTGGTTGGCAAGAAACCACCAAAAAGATTGGGGAATGCCCATCCCAATATTGCTCCCTATGAAGCGTTTCAGGCTCAGGACAAAGGATTTGTGGTTGGCGCTGCCAATCAGCGGCAGTGGGAACTTTTATGTGATGCGATTGGCCAGCCTGGGTGCAAAGAGGACAAACGTTTTAAAACCAACCAGGATCGAGTAACAAACCGCGCTGATCTGGTAAAGCATTTAAACCAAGCCTTCTCTGAACGAAAGGCTAAAGAATGGTTGAAAATTTTCCGGGAGGCCGGTTTGCCTTGCGGCCCGATCAACCAGATTCCAGATGTGTTTGATCATCCCCAGGTAGCTGCGCGTGATTTAGTCTTGGAGGTTGAACACCCAGATGCCGGATTGATTCCCCTGACCGGTTTTCCATATAAACTATCCCGCACACCAGCTGAAATCCATCATCACCCCCCGGGGCTGGGAGAGCACAATTTGGAAATCCTGGTGGATTTGTTAGGTTACAGCCGGGATCAGGCAGACTCTTTCCGGGAAAAGGGTGTAATTTAATTTTGATTCATTGAGTCGTTGGCAAATTGATAGAACCTGGGTTAAGGTTACCCGTGGGAAGCACAGAAACAATTCAGGAAGGTGTTATGTCCTCTATAAGAACAGAAATTCGTTCCGGCGCATATTATGATTCCGTTATTTTGATGCAGCTGCAGCGCTCGCTTGCGGATTTACCGAGGGTCATTGAAGCGGGAGTGGTGATGGGCACGGAAGCCAATAAGGATTTACTGGATCAAACTGGCTTGTTGGTTGATGAGATCAAAGGGGCTAATGCCGACGACCTGGTAATTGTGGTCAAAGCTGAAAACGAAAAAGCAGCCCAGAAAGCGCTTAAGCAAGTAGATGATCTGGTCGCTGCCAGGCGGAGCAGGGATACGGCAGGTCAGGATTTCCTGCCTAAAAGCCAGGAATCAGCGGTAAAGATCCTGCCGGATGCTAAATGGACCCTGATTTCAGTGCCTGGCCGCTATGCTGCTGGCGTTTCCCGGGAAGCGCTGCGATTGGGTACCCATGTCTTCCTCTACAGCGACAATGTCAGCCTGGAGGAGGAAGT
>CBDVDO010000026.1:0-10528 GCA_965372765.1 uncultured Anaerolineales bacterium | reverse complement strand
CCCAGGTTTTTAACTCTTCCCTGTCCAGCGATTTTCCTTCCGTCAAGACTATCCAGGCTTTCACAATTTCTCCCCGCTTTGGATCTGGAACTCCCGCTACTCCAACATCCTGGATGGCAGGATGATCCTGAAGAACTTCCTCCACCTCCCGCGGCCAAACCTGGAAACCACCCACCTTGATCATTTCCTTTTTCCGATCCACGATATAGAAATACCCCTGTTCATCCATCCGGGCAATATCACCAGTATACAGCCATCCCTCCCGGAGTGAGTTCCGGGTTTCAGTTGGCATGTTGTGATATCCTTTGAAAACCTGGGGGGCTTTAATGATTAATTCACCAATTTCTCCCACAGGAAGTACAGTGACCTCATCATCCAAATCGACTATTTTTGCATCCACATCAGGGAACGGCAAACCGATGGAACCAATTTTATTTACTCCCAGGTTCGGATTACAGTGTGTGGCAGTTGGAGTCTCTGACAAGCCGTATCCTTCGAATAAAAAACCGCCGGTTAGTTTTTCAAAGGTTTCCTTGGTCTCTCTCAATAAAGGCGCAGACCCGGAGATACAAGCTTTGATTGCAGACAGATCGTATTTGCCAGCTATAACATCAGCATTGTTATTTATAGCATTGTACAGTGCAGGTACAGCTGGGAAAATTGTTGTTTTATATTTATGCATGTTTCCCAACAGGTCTTTCAGGTCTCTTGGGTCAGGGACCATTACCAGGGTGGCTCCAGAAGCCAATCCAAAGTTCATCCCGGCAACCATGCCGTACACGTGGTAAAGCGGGATGGCCATCATAACCACCTCCTTACCCATTTCGGCGCTGATTAACCAATGAAGCATCTGCACCGTATTAGCCACAAGATTTCGGTGGAGTCCAATGGCTGCTTTAGGTATTCCAGTGGTTCCTCCGCTGTATTGGAATATTGCCGTATCATCCGGTCCAATATCAACCTGCGGTCGATCATGATCGGAATACTGGGCCTGCAAATCCGGCATCCAGAGATCGTTATCTCTCAAAGTTACTTTGAATCCTCCCTTCTTCTCTTTTAATAGGGCAAATAATAGTCCCAAGAGGGGAGGCAGGGTTTCTTTAATATTGGTGACAATAATTTGAGCAATGGCTGTTTCGGGTTGAACTCGTTTTACAAGTTCGTAATAATTGCTCATTAATATCATGAGCTTCATCCCGGAATCATTTGCCTGGTGCTTGATTTCTCTTTCAGTGTATTGAGGATTTGTCGCGACTACCACACCACCAGCTTTCAATACCGCGAAATAAGCCATTACAAACTGGGGTGTATTTGGTATCAGGATTCCGACCCGGTCTCCTTTCTTAACCCCCAGGCCAACCAGCGCTGCAGCCAACTGATCGGTTATTTTACTCATCTCTTTGTAGGAAATTTCAGCTCCCTTAAATATAGTGCAGGGTTTATCAGGATACTTTTTTGCTGAATCTTCCAGGAAATGAAATATTGGGACTGCTGGATACGTTAGACTGCTTGGAATACCTTCATCGTAATAATCATGCCAGGGTCGGTGATCCATTTTGTTCCTCCTGTGACAAGATTGATTTATGGCTGAATTTCAGTATAACAAAATTATGACAAGAAATGTTGAATTTCGTCTATTATTTTCTCGGTCGGATCTGATGCCGCCGAAAACCAATGGATGTCCGGGTCATTTTCCTGAAACCAATTTGCCTGCTGCCGGACATATTTATGAGATTTACTCCTGATTTGCCGCACTGCTTCTTCTAAAGATATCTCACCGCTCAAGTATTTTATGATTTGTTTGTAACCTATGGCGGACATTGCAGAAAGCTCCGGAGAGTAACCGGCATCCAGCAGTGCCTGGACCTCCCCCACCAAGCCTTTTTCCAGCATCTGATCAATTCTAAGATCTATCCGCTGATACAATTCTTCCCTGGGTCGGATAAGACCGATTTGCAAAACCTGAAATAAAGAGCCAATCGCCTTCTTTTGGGTTGAAAATCTTTTGCCAGAAGACAGGATTACCTCCAGCGCCCGGATCATTCTACGGAGATTAGGTCCATCTATCCCAGCTGCGGCTTCTGGATCCAATTCTTCCAACCTTGCCCGGATACCATCCACACCTATCTGGTCTGACCACTGCCGGAGTGCTTCCCGTAACCCCGGGTCTGGTTTAATTGAAGGCAGATCCCACCCCTTAACAATCGCTTGAATGTACTGCCCTGTTCCTCCCACCAGGAAAGGTAAATTCCCTCTCTTCTGGATTTCCTGAATAACCGAAATCGCTCTGGGCAGGTAAACCGCTAAACTCCAATCCTGATCTGGTGATGCTACATCAATAAAATGATGCGGGACAATTTCCTGTTCATCACGGGTGGGTTTGGCAGTACCAATATCCATCCCTTGATAAAAAAGCCGCGAATCTGCTGAGACGATTTCTCCTTTCAACCGCTCCGCTACCTGGAGAGAAATTTCAGTTTTCCCTACAGCAGTAGGACCTACGATCACGATAAGTGGGCTTTTTTCTTGATCCATATTTATGAAAAAACACTTTCAAAATGCTTAATGTCAGCGGGTAATTCCGCTGACAGTTTTTGAATGGCAATCACATCTACTCGCCAGGGATAATCCAGGTCTGGATTATCCTGCAAATAGGTTTCTATCGCCGCTAAAAGGTGTTCCTGTTTCTGACGTGTGATTGCGTCCTCCGGGTTTCCAAATTCCAGGGTTGTCCGAGTCTTAACTTCTACAAAAACCAGGTATTTTTCGTCCTCATCCTCCTGGAGAGTGATAATATCAATTTCGCCGTAAGAAGTATAAACATTCCGATCCAGAATTAAATATCCCTTTTCGTCCAGGTAGGCTGCAGCTAAATCTTCACCCCATTTCCCGATCTTCCTATTCCTGTTCGCCATCTTCCCCTTCTGGAAATTACTCGAGAATGATTCCATTTCCTAATCCAAGTTTAACACAAGGTCAGGCGATAAATCGGAGAATTTTCTATTCACCCCTACGATTTCACATACTTCAAGGTAGAATTGGACCATGTCACATAACCGGGATCAGCTCCCCGACCCTAATACCTTAAGCATACTGGTATCAATAATATTATTGGCATATACATTAACTCATTTTGTCTCGATTCCAACCCAGCAATACGAGATCACATTCCTCGGTATCTACTTCCCAATCAATTTCAATTTTTCAACTATAGTGACTCTCCTGGTTGCTGGATTGACCGCATCCGGATCTGCTTGGATACTGCAAGACCATCCTGCCAGAGACCGCTACCGGAGTACTGCGGTAAATTGGCTGCTGCCTTCACTCACGTCACTCGTGTTAATGCTGGCGATTGAGCAAATTCCTTTTGGCGGGATATGGTGGATTGCAGCATTTTCCAGCGGAATTTTATTGATCCTGGTCTTTATTGCTGAGTATATTGTGCTGGATACTTCTAATCCCTATTTCCTGCCGGCAGAGATGGGAATAACCGCCTTGTCAATCGTCTTATTTCTGATATTAGCGATCTCACTGCATTCAGCTGAGGTCAGGCTTTTTTATAGAGTACCCATATTAAGTGTGTCAGCTGCTCTGGTATATCTTCGGGTCATCCATCTACGCCAAAACGGTTTCTGGGCAATAACCCAGGGGTCAGTCTCTCTCCTTCTGATTGGTGAAATTGCAGCGGGTTTGCATTATTGGCCTATGCAATCTGTAAATTTTGGAATTGCCCTGGCTGGCCCTCTCTACGCGTTGATCGAAATCAGTGACCATTTGCCAGCAGTTGACTCGAAACCTCAACTGCAGGAAATTATCTGGCCATTGTTAATTATGATTACCTCCTGGGGGATCGCATTTCTGCTATAAAACGTTTCCCTTCTGCTTGTTTTGTGTTATGAATAATATCCGTGAAAACTTTCAATTCAAATATGGAGAACTAACAAGATGGAAAATCTGTTGAAAATTGGAATCCTTATTCTGACTTATTGTGTTGGTTCAATCCCCTGGGGATATATCCTGGTAAAAGTATTCAAGGGGAAAGATATCCGCGAAATCGAAAGCGGCCGCACTGGCGGTACAAATGCTATGCGGGCATCAGGCTTCTCGGTGGGTTTCACTACAGCCATGCTCGATATCCTGAAAAGCGCCAGTATGGTCTGGATCGCAAAATATTTATTTCCAGACGCCTACTGGTTCCATGTTATGACTGCTTTAGTAACAGTAATCAGTCATAACTATTCTATTTATATGATCAGAAGGGATCAAAATGGGAAAATTACAGTCGGCGGAGGGGCGGGCGGCACACCGGCATTGGGCGGCATTGTTGGCCTCTGGTGGCCCAGCATATTTATACTCGTCCCGACCGGATATTTCATCGTGATAATTATCGGATATGCATCTTTAGCCACATTGAGCTTACCACTAATTGGCAGCCTGATTCTCCTGATCCGGTTTATTACAATCGGCACTCCCTGGGAATATATTTTCTTTGGTCTCCTGGCTGAAATCCTAATTGTCTGGGCTTTACGCCCGAACATCAAACGATTAATTAATGGAACCGAACGCATTGTGGGAATCCGGGCAAAAACAAAAAAACAGGAATAACTTCTTCATAAAAAAAGGATCCTGCGAAATAATCAGCAGGATCCTTTTTTTTAAGCTGGGATTCAGATGTATCAGTGATCTAATCCTTGAGGTTCATTACCGAACTTTTTTCGATACAAATGCCTTAAATTCTGCTGGTGGATTTCCTCTGCTGCCCCACCTAATAAAATACGGCTCTTTCCACAGATCTCAATCGTTTTTTCCTTGAGGTAATCTCCCGGAAAATCATCCTCAGAAGATTCATCTACAATCTTTTGAATTGTATCCAGGTAAGCAATGCGGTCATCAATACTGGTGTATATCTCTCCTCTTAAGATCACTTCTCCGTGTCCCTGGACAACGTTTTCAATAGTGAGTGATTCGATTTTTCTTAATGATTCCCTCATTGTATCCGGATCACCATCTACAATATGGGGAATCGGCATCCACACATCTCCAGCAAACAAAACCTCATCTTCAACAATATAGACACCTATACCATCATCACTATGCCCTGGCAGCTCAATAAAACGCAAAGTTTTATCCCCTACAATCAGCTCCAGGACACCAGAATCGATTGTCAAGTGAGGTAAGACAATTTGAGTTTTTTGGAAAACTTTATCTGTTTCCCTGGCAGCAGTTAAGGACCCTGCCCCGATTTTCTCCAAATTTGCCCGGCATAAGGCATGGCTTAAAACATAAGCTCCCGGGAAGTAACAATTTCCCCAGCTGTGATCAGCATGGTAATGGGTATTGATCACATAGCGGACTTTCCGTTTTAGTTCCTCTTCAATGAACTCTCTGATCGCCAGGGTCTCTTCCGGAAAGGCCAGGGTATCAATAACCACCGCCCATTCCTGACCAATTACAGCTCCGGCATTGACCTGGGCATAAATATCACTCTGGAAAGTATAAACATCATCAGCAACACGTTCCCGATGAATCATATCTTTTCATGCCCTCCTTGAATAATTTATTGCTGTATTTATTTAAAATTGAAAGAAATTTCTACCTGCCAATAACCCAAAGAATAGCACACTTCAAGGGTGAAAGTCAAGAAATTTTAAGATTGAAGGAAAAAAACAATTTCACAGAATTCCGCTGCAATCTGAATCTGCATAATCCGGCTGTTAGCAGAGAGGGCTCAACTTCAATTTTGCCCTAACCAGAGACCTTGTTGACTAGGACCTTGTATACAGGTATAATGCGGAAAATTGAAATAAAGAACAAAAATCGAGTAGAGTACACGGTCAGCGAGCTGGTAGAGACGGGAGGTCAGTGGCTGAAAGCCCCCTCAGCAAGATCCGTTGAATGTCCCTCGGTTTGTTTGTCGAAGAAATTTGAGATCTTCAAAGAGTAGAACGACACGGGTTTGCCCGTTACAGCAAGATCCTGATGATGGTTCCAGGAACTGAGTGTGGGTGTTAAGAAATGACACCCAAACAGAGGTGGTACCGCGGAAGGTTAATCCGTGCCAGGTCACGTTTAAGCCTTTTCGTCCTCAAGGGATGAAAAGGTTTTTTATTTTTAAGGGCGCTGCTATTGATAAACGACTTGGTGTGTTAATTGTTGTGATTGTTGTCCTCGCAGGCTGTCAATCAACCGGTGGAACTCCTGACCTGTTCGAGGAAGATAACAGCTCGCTGCCAGCCAGTTGGACAATTGAGGTTTCTAAAACTACTTCACTTACAGAAACCCCAGGGTTGGACGCTGATGAGATACCTTCTTCCACTCCTGAATTTTTACCGCCCTCTTTATCTCCGTCTCCAGAGACGTATCTCCCACAGCTTGCCCTTACCTATCAAGCCTTGCCCGATTTGATAAGCGGCAGGGATGTTTCCATTCAAAAGATCAACATGGCTACTGCAGAAAAAGGGTGGGCGATCGGCAGCCAGAATGATGAATTCCACTACATCCTTTTTTCTCATGATGGTGGCCACAGCTGGCAGGATCGAACCCCGCCCATCCTGATTCCATCCGAATTCCAGCGGAATATTGACAATATTATTGCCCATTTCTACGATGAGAACACCGCCTGGGCTTTAATCGAAAACACAAAAGACAACCTGAATGATTCAAACTACCTTGTGTGGAGGACAGAAGACAGTGGACTGACCTGGATCTCAAGCGATCCACTGCCATTTCCATTGGGTCAATTTTACGCAAATCCTGGTGGTTTTTCGTTTATCACGCCAGAGATTGGCTGGCTGTGGATTCAAACTGAGCTATCCCACATACATGATCTTTCTTACTTGTTTTCTACCCGGGATGGAGGAGCTACCTGGAACCTGGTCAACCGCCCAGGCAACGGCATGATTGAAGTATATCTAAACACCGGAATGGCATTTGCCAACGAAAATAATGGTTGGGTCACTAAAGATGGGTTGGGGAGTGGACTCGGACCCTTTATTGAACAGACCCGGGACGGTGGCAAAACCTGGGAGGTAATTTACCTCCCCCATCCTGATGGAAACTCAGGGGAAGAAAACCCTCAAAGCTGCCAAACCATCAAACCTACCTTTACTTCCTCCCAAACGGGACTGCTCCTGGCTCAATGCTTCCTCTATGATGCAGACAACCTGTCCTTTAATATGGATAATCCCAATACCTATATTTTCGCCACAAGTGACTGGGGAGAAAGCTGGCAAGCCGCTGCCCTGCCCTCACCGGTTGACGAGCTTGTATTTATTGATTTTCTGACCGGATTTGCTCTTGGGAAAGATCACTATCAATCCACTAATGGCGGAGCGGATTGGACCAGGATAAAAACTGTCACCTGGCAGGGAGAATTCAGTTTCATCAATGCCCAAGAAGGTTGGGCGGTTGCCCGACGAGATAGTGATATCGCCTTTGTTCATACCGTCAACGGTGGGCTCACTTATCAGAAAATAACACCAATAGCAATACCATAATCGGATTTATTAACCTTGATCACCCTAGCCTGAATGGAGAAATCTATGCTGCCAAAAACTTATGATTTCAAAGCTGCCGAAGCGCGATTATATAAATTTTGGGAAGAGAAGGGATACTTTAAGCCCACCAATGACCCCAATTTGCCTGGTCATGATCCCAAACAAAAACCGTATGTAATCAGCATCCCTCCTCCCAACGTGACAGGAAAGCTGCATCTGGGGCATGTACTTTTTGTTACCCTGGAAGATTTGATGATCCGGCACCAGCGCATGAAAGGAGTTCCCACTCTTTGGGTCCCTGGAACTGATCATGCCGGGATTGCCACCCAGCTCCAGGTAGAGATGAAATTAAAAGAAGCGGGTACAAGCCGGGAGGAAATCGGCCGGGAAAAGTTCCTGGAAGAAACCTGGAACTGGAAAGATGAACATAGCGGTTTAATCGTGGAACAAATCCGCCGCCTGGGTGCGTCTTGTGACTGGGAGCGGGAGCGGTTTACATTGGATGAGGGACTTTCCAAAGCAGTCCGTGAAGCTTTTGTTCATCTTTATGAGAAAGGTCTCATTTACCGTGGTCCGCGCTTGATCAACTGGTCACCAACGCTGCAAACAGCTGTATCCGACCTGGAAGTGGAACACACAGAAGAACAGGGAAACCTCTTCTATTTTAAATATCAACTTGCTGAAGATCCTGAGCAATATATCCCGGTTTCCACTACACGACCAGAAACCATCCTCGGTGATACCGCAGTTGCTGTCCACCCGGATGATAAAAGATACCAGAAATTCATCGGCAAAACTGTGCTGGTTCCTATACTTGGCCGTGAAATCCCTGTTATCGGGGATGAATATGTGAGCATTGAATTCGGTACTGGCGCTTTGAAGATCACGCCTGGGCATGATCCAAACGATTATCAAATTGGTCTCCGGCATAACCTGGA
This sequence comes from uncultured Anaerolineales bacterium, assembly GCA_965372765.1. Lineage (GTDB taxonomy): Bacteria > Chloroflexota > Anaerolineae > Anaerolineales > UBA11858 > B10-G9. Next base: position 2,094 of record CBDVDO010000026.1, on the reverse strand, counting down.
ATTGATTTCGATGTTGGATAAAAAAGCCAAAGTGACCGAAGTGGGTGGTCCTTACCAGGGACAGGATCGTTTTGTCGCCCGCGAGAATCTTTGGCAGGACATGAAGAATGCCGGTCTGGTCATAAAAGAGGAGCCCTACATCCACCAGGTTCCACGGGCGCAGAGGGGAGGCGAGATCATTGAACCGATGATCTCCACCCAGTGGTTTGTGGACGTCTCTCCGTTGGCAGAAAAAGCCCTCGAAGCAGTAAAAGATGGACGGATCAAGTTCATTCCGGAACGGTTTACAAAAGTTTATTACAACTGGATGGAAAATATTCACGATTGGTGCATCAGCCGGCAGTTATGGTGGGGGCACCGTATTCCTGTCTGGTACTGCGATGACTGTAATGAAATCACTGTTGCCCGGGAGGATCCTACAGCTTGTGAACACTGCGGAAGTACCCAAATTCAGCAAGATCCGGATGTGCTGGATACCTGGTTTTCCTCTGGATTATGGCCCTTTTCCACTCTCGGCTGGCCGGAGAAAACACCCGATTTGGATTATTTTTACCCGACAACCATGATGGAAACAGGTACTGATATTCTTTTTTTCTGGGTCGCCCGAATGATTATGATGGGTCTGGAACTAACCGATAAAATACCCTTCTCTATGGTCTACCTGCATGGATTAGTCATGGACGAAGAAGGTCAGAAAATGAGCAGGACCAAGGGAAAAACCAAGGGAAAGGTCATTGACCCGATAGAAATTATGGATGAGATGGGAACTGATGCTCTCCGATTTACGATGATGGTAGGATCAACTCCTGGGCAAAACACCAATATCAGTTTACAAAAGGTGGAGGCTAACAGGAATTTTGCCAATAAAGTATGGAACGCCGGAAGGTTTGTGCTTGGCACGCTGGAACATGCTCCAAAGCAACCTGAAAGAGATCCGGATTGGACCCTGTCGGATTCCTGGATCTGGGCAAAACTGCAGGACCTGATCCGCAATGTAGACCGGCTCTTCAACAATCACCAGTACGGAGAGGCAGGACGTCATATTTATGAATTCTTCTGGGGTGAATATGCAGATTGGTATCTGGAAATTGCCAAAGAACAGATTTCCCAGGGAGGCGATCGGGCTTATTACACGGTTGAAACTCTAATCAAGGTCTTTGATATGGCTATGCGAATGCTGCATCCTTTCACGCCGTACGTAACAGAGGAACTTTGGCAGCATCTGAAAGATGCAGTTTTAAACTCCCCTTATCAAGATCGGTTGGGAGAATGGCCGGAAGCTTTAATGATTGCTCCCTGGCCAGAACCCCGTCCGATTGAGGACTGGGAAACATCTCGAGTGCGAGATTTTGAGCTCATCAAGGATATTGTCAGAACCATCCGCAACCTACGGGCAGAAAAGGGCGTGAAACCGGGAAAATTAATCCCTGCAATATTTGTAGCCGGGGATCACACCCCTACTTTGAAATCAGCAGTCGGCAGTCTGTCAACTCTAGCCTATCTGGATCAAGATCAAATTACCATACTTAAAACCCAGGATGAAAAACCTCGGGGGCAAATTGCCCTGGTCGCAGGACCTGTTGAAATCTATCTTCCCCTCAGCGGATTGGTTGATCTGGAGGTAGAAGAAAAGCGGTTGTCGAATGAGTTGGCAGAGACAGAAAACCAGATCAAACGCCTGGAGGAATTGCTCTCGGGCGCTTTTGCCCAGAAGGCTCCGGAAAAAGTGGTTAAAAATGAAAAAGATAAACTGGCCGGTTATAGGGAAACAGCTGCAACGCTGAAAGACCAGCTGGATAACCTGAAAGATCTGACTTGAGCCCTTTCATCGCTCTCCATTGGACCTTTCAGTGGGGAGCGGTTAAATCTGTAATCAATAAGTGAGAATAACCATGTTAACTCATCTTTCAAATTGGGCCCAACAGAAATCAAACGTATGGATGATGATCGGATCCCTGGTGATTATGTTGCTATTCACCATCCTGGTACTCCCTGCTCAAGCAAAGATTTCTGTAGAAAATACAGGGAGTTCAGAAATCCCTGATATATCCCTGCTGTATACCCCTGCTGAAATCTACCAGATGGCAGATAATT
>CBDVDO010000025.1:0-10835 GCA_965372765.1 uncultured Anaerolineales bacterium | reverse complement strand
ATCAATTTCAACGAATCCTCCCTTGTCCGCCTTTACCCCCGCTTTATCCAAGCCCAATTCCTGGCTGTAGGGAACAAAACTGGTTGCCAGCAAAACTTGATCGGCAGAGATTTTTTCCTCTCCCTCAGGCGTTTCCACTACTATATTCACCTTGGTCTTTAGTGTATCAATCTTGGTAACTTTACTATTGACCAGGGTGGTTATGCCTTGTTTGTTAATCGCCTTCTGCAGCGCCGCGCTGATTTCTTCGTCTTCGTTTGGCACAATTCGGTCAAGCATTTCCACCACAGTCACAGGTACCCCGTAGCTATTCCAAATGGTAGCAAATTCCATCCCGATGGCTCCCGCTCCGACAATCAAGGCGGATTTGGGTAACGAGTCCTGCAAAATGGCTTCTTTATAAGTAACTACTTGTTTGCCGTCAATTTCCATACCTGGGATGATAAAGGGTCTGGCGCCGGTAGCAATGATGATATTATCCGCTTGAAGTTCTTCAGTGCCATTTTCACCGCTGATCAGGATTGTATTTTGGGAGGTAAAGACCGCGCTGCCGGTAAAGAGGGAGACCTTGTTTTTCTTTAATAAATATTCCACACCCTTGGTCAATCGTTTTGAAACCTGTCGGCTGCGCTTAACAGCAGCGCCGTAATCGAGCTTTAGATTGTCAAACGAAAAACCAAAAGCCTTCCCCTGGGTCCGGAGTGTATAAGCCACCTCGGCGTTTTTTAGCAGGCTTTTGGAAGGGATGCAGCCGACATTAAGACACACACCGCCTAAAAATTCCTTCTCTACGATCGCAACTTTCTGTCCGAGTTGGGCGGCTCGAATGGCCGCCACATACCCTGCAGGACCCGCGCCGATAACAATCAAATCAAATTTGCTCATGATTTTCCTCTTTCTGAAATTTTCTAAATTATTCTTCAAAGGGGAATTTGTGTCCCCATTGCTCCCGAACTGTATCCAGTGTTTTTATTATGCTCAGGGTCTCATCCAGCGGCATAATATCTGATTCGGTTTTTCCTTTTTTAATGCAGTTTATTACTTCCATGGCTTCATATTCATACCCGTTATATCCATTAAGCGGCAGGGAGATTAGCTCAGGATCTTTGCCTTCCGCGTACAGGGTCATTTCAACAGGTTTGTACCAGGGTGAATGGACCACGATTTTACCCTCGCTGCCAAAAATAATGGCATCTTTGTCATCATAGGAGATCTGGGAGGACATCAAGCAAACCAATTGACCTTGGGAGTACCGCAGCACCAGCGAGGTCTGGTAGTCTGCCCCGCTCTCCCCAAAACTTGCCAGACCGGTAACAGCTTCAGGTTCTCCGAACAGGCTGGAAGCCCAGGACACTCCATAGGACGCGGTGTCCAGCAGGACCCCCGCGCCGAGGTTAAGATCAAAGAAGCGGTTCTTCAGGTCATAGGGTGGTTTGGCAAGAAAATTTATTGTGATGCCGTTTGCTTTTCCGATTGCTTCTTCTTTCAGTAATTCTCGAATCCGAACATGGACGGGGAAGAACCTGGTCCACATAGCTTCCATCAGGAACAAGTTCTTTTCCCTGGCCAGGTCAACCATGATTTGGGCTTGTTTGGAATTGATGGAAAACGCTTTTTCGCACAGGACGTGTTTCCCCTGATTAAGACTCATAGTTACATCGCGCAGGTGATAAACGCCCGGCGTGCCGATATAGACGATATCAATATCAGGATCAGCGGCTAATTGTTCGTAATCTGTGTACCGGCGGGGAATATTAAATTTGTCCCCAAACGCGTCACCGGTCTCTTGTTTCCTGGAACCGACCGCTAGCAGCTTGGCATATTCAGGGATGTTGTTTAAGGCTTCAGCGAAGCGGGTGGCTATTTTTCCTGTACCTAGAATGCCCCATTTTATTTGATCAGACATAAAGTTCTCCTCACTTTTTAATAACAAGCGATATAGGATTAATCAAAATTAATTCCTTCCTCAGCCCAGACAATCTTTCCTTCTTTTTCCCTTCTGGCAGGAATGACACAAAGAAATCCCAGGGGTTCCTGCCCGGTATTTGTTATCTGATGAAGAATATCGGGAGGGATATGAAGGATATCTCCCCGACTTATGAGGTGTGTTTCTTCATCAAGCAGAACTTCCCCTTTGCCCTGCAGGATCAGAACGCCGTGATCGTAAGGGTGCTGTTCTTTTCTGGAGTACCCCTTGGGGCCAATCTCGTAATATCGGAAGGCAAAGTTCTCGGCATCTTCTTTTTTGCCAATAATCCAGGTTTCAGAGACCTGGTTGACTTCCTCGTTTTGGTACATTCGGGTGCGAGCGCCATCCCATTTGAAAATCTGTTCCCAATCGCCGTTGAATTTACGTATTGTTCCCATGTTCAGATCCTTTTAATCTAAGAGTGGATGTGCCCAGGATAGCAGCAAGTGTCTCTAATGATATTCGAGAGGTTAAATCAAGGCTTAAGGGAGTGATGGATACCCATCCTTGCGCCAGGGCATAGGCGTCCGTGTCTTTTTCTGAATATTTTCCCTTGCTGGGTACGTGGGATACTTCAACTGGTGTCCCAAACAGTTTGTCACGTTCTTGAATAGAGGGTGTGTAATAAGGCAGGCGGGCCTGCCGGGTTACGACACACGCTGTTTCGGCTGAGGCAGAAAGGGGAATTTCCAGTTTAAGCACGTCGGCATCAAACGGCAGAGAGTTATTCAGCATTTTTTCAGCGATTTGGCGCGTGAAATGTACGGCGGTGGAGAAATCCACTTTTTTGCTGTAGCTGTGATAATCAAAGCTCCCAATTTCCTGGGAGACCGCCAGGGCGGGTATTCCTTTTTCAGCAGCCTCAAGCGCGGCCCCTATTGTTCCAGAAACAGTAACACAGTTGCCAATATTCTCGCCATAGTTTATACCGGAAACTGCCAGGACAATCTCCCGGTCAGCCAATTCGAGTGTGGCATGTTCAACAGCCAGGGCTGGCGTTGCTTTCACCCCGTAACCTTCCCAGCTGTGGGTTTTGTACTTAACTAATGTTTTCGTTATTGTCCCATCTCCACCGCATTGCTGCGTCCGGCTTCGCCCCATACTGGTTTGCTGTTCAAGGGGAGCGACTATTAACAAATCCCCCAGCGGACGAAGCGCTTCAGCGGCAGCAGCCAGCCCGGGAGAGTGAATGCCATCATCATTGGTTAGCAGGATTAATGGTTTCATGAGTGGTACACCTCAAGCAGCGCCTGGTGCAATTGAGAGATATCATCATAAATAAAGTCTGGTTTAATATCGCCCCGGCTGATTTCTTCCCGGGAAGTCACTCCGGTAAGGACTGCTGCTGTCCGAATTCCCAGGTTTGAAGCTCCCAGGATGTCAGTTTCCAGGCGATCCCCGACCATGAGGGTGTCCTCGGGTTTTGCACCGAATTCCTTCAAAGCGGTTTGAAAGATTGCCGGATGCGGTTTGCCGACCACAAAAGGTTGTACCCCTGATGCAAATTGAAGTGCGCCGATTACCATGCCTGTTCCCGGATTGATTCCTTCCGGAGTTGGGAAAGACCCGTCTGTATTTGTGGCAATGAAAGCAGCGCCGCTCATGATCAACCTCATGGCAATCTTGATCTTTTGATGATTGATCTGGCGGTCCATTCCTGCCACAACGGCGACTACTTCATTCTCTGGGTTTTCTTCTCCAATGGAGATCTGGAAACCGGCATCCTCTAGGGTTGTTGTCAGCCCATCCATGCCAACCACGTGAAGAGGAGCACCCCGACCAAATCGTTCAAGTAAGTACTCTGCGGTAGTGGAGGAACTGGTAAACACAGAATTTGAGTTAGCAGAGATTCCAAATTTTCCAAGTTTATCTATGTAATCCTGAGCGGTGCGGGTGCTGTTGTTTGTTAACAAAGCCCAGTTAATTCTGTTTTTAGCTAAAAAATCAAAAAAGAGATTAATGCCAGGAATTGGATTGTTCGATTTCCACAAGACACCGTCTGCATCAAGGAGGATGGTTTTGAATTTTACCAACTTCATATTAGGCCTTAAGGGATATTTGTTTTTTCTTTTGACAATGTTCCTGTGCCAATTCCAGAACCCGGAGAGCGGTGAGGTTGTCTGTTACCAGGGAGTTTATGAACCCCCCGCAGATTGCGCCAAAAACAGCTTCGGCTTTCTCAATATTTCCAGCCACTCCCAGGCGAATTGGAATTTCCAGGATGCCGGGCAGAGAGGTTCCAATACGCCGCTGGTGAAAATCAATAGGGGCAAGGTTACCTTCAATGTCAAAATATATCGCACAGACATCTCCCACAGCGTCAGCCTCTCGAATAGTCTTTAAATCTTGCAGGGAGATATGTTTCTCTTTATACAGGCTGCAGAATTCCGATTTAGTTGTGCCAATTCCCATCAAGGCAATATCGCATTCTTTGCCAATTGAGATTGCTCTTGCAACAGTTGGATCTTCTAACAAAGAGGCGGCAGTTTTTTCATTCTCAACAATAAATGGCGAGAATAAATATATCCCCTCTCCCCCGATTTTTTGAGCCATTTGTTCTACCAGAATTTGGGCACTGTAGGAATGGCGGGTAGATCCCAACACACCTACAAGCTGGACAACCGTGGTGTCCTTGATCGGAGCGGTTTCAAAGGCTTCGATGGTTGCCTGAACTGTAGTGCCCCAAGCGATTCCGATCTTGTGTCCAGGCTCAATGAGAGCGGCCATTAATCTTGACGCGGCTTTGCCGAGCTGCTTCCTGATTTCGTCATAATCTGGTTGATTGCTGAAAACTACTACAGAGACATGTTTAAGGTTGAGAGTATTCCGAAGTTTGTTTTCCAGGTCATGATCATACTGGAAGGGATGGTGGATAATAATCTCTACAATGCTTTTCTCCCGGGCCTCGGTTAACAACCGGGAGACAGCGGATCGGGTTAAGCCAATCATCTCCGCGATCTCGGTTTGTTTCTTATCCTCTTGATAATACTTCTCGGCTACAAAAGCTAAAAGTTCATCGCGCTCGTTGTTATTTCCCATGGGGATAACCTTATTTGCGTTCTACTTGTGGTCGAATATGTGACAAAGTTCCATTGACAGAAGACCAATTGCCTACTATTATATCACATATGTGATTGTTCGTTTCACGTATGTAAGAATACAAAGAAGGCATTCGGTTTTCAGATAAAAAATCGGCTGGTTATTGGGTGTGATTTGACTTATTGAGCTTGTTTGTATCTGCGCAAGGGTGATAATATTCAATTAACAAGAAAAGAACAGCTCCCAGCCTGAAAATCATGCGTTGGACTTGAATTTAAGGAAGCGTTTACCGGTGTATTGGGGAGTATTACCGCCAGAAATCGCAGATTGGAAAAAGGTCAATGGATAATAGATGAATATCAAAGATTATTTATGCGATGAAGCGGTGATAATTGGGCTGGATGCAGGCAATTCTGAGCAAGTTATTCGGAAACTAGGGGGGAAGCTACGCAATTTGGGATATGTTAAGGAAAATTTTATTGAGGCGGCTTTGGAGCGGGAGGCAAACATGCCAACCGGTCTGCCTTTAGGGGGAGAGTACAACGCAGCCATTCCTCATGTGGATATTGAATATGTTAATCAATCCGCTCTGGGACTGGCTACTCTGAAACAGGATGTTGTGTTTTACAATATGGTAGAAAACGACGTGGAAGTACCCTGCAGATTGGTGTTTATGCTGGCTCTTGATCAGCCAAAATCCCAGATTGAGATGCTGCAAAGCGTAGCAGCAGTGCTGCAGGATCCGGAAATGGTAAAGAAATTAGTTTCAGCAGAAACGCCAGAGGATATTTTTTCCATCCTGTCATAATCATCATTAGAAAAGGATAAACGTATGGCAAAAACCGTGATCGTATCTTGTGGAACTGGAATTGCCACCTCAACCGTAGCGGCAATAGCGATTGAAGAGGCCTGCAAAGAGGCTGGAATAGACGTCATCACCAAACAATGCAAAGGGCAAGAGATCCCTGAATTGCTGAAACAGGGAGCAGATTTGATTGTTACCACCTCCGTCATGCGCTTTGATCCCGGAATCCCGGTTGTGAAAGGGCTGGCATTTTTGACCGGTGTGGGCAAAGACGAGGTTGTACAAGAGATTCTTGACCACTTAAGAGATTAGTAACCAGAATTTGTTTTTAGTGTTCTTACTGGTACTGGTAAATCCAGTCAATAACTGGTTTCAGAGAGAGAGTGAGTTCCCTGGAAGGTAGTGGGTGATTAGGTATATTGAGTAAATTTTACTTGCAGATTTTCCTGACCTGAAAGACGAGAAGGATCAGTGCTGACAGTCATTGGTAACAGCTGCTAGATTTTTCTCAAAAGGAAACAAAGCGCACTATAAAATACAGGAAATTCTCAAAGTCTTCAAGGAGGTGATAATTATTTCATATAATCAGCAAAGTTAAGTAACGCACCATGTATTTTTTATTATTCTTTGGAGGATAAAAAAATGGATTTCCTTACTATTCTGAAGACATTTGTTGACACCATGGGTGCCACAGTGCTTCTGCCCGTCTTCATTTTTATTTTTGCCCTTATCTTGGGCGCGAAAGCCGGTCGTGCTTTCCGGGCTGCTGTGACCATCGGTGTTGCTTTCATTGGTATTAACCTGGTAATTGGTTTGATGTGGGGCGCACTTTCCGGTGTGTCTCAAGCCCTGGTTACCAATGTGGGCATTGAACGCGATATTATTGACGTGGGATGGCCGGCAGCGGCAGCTGTGGCATTTGCCACCGACGTTGGCTTATGGGTAATTCCCGTTGCCCTGATTGTAAACTTCGCCCTCCTGATTCCAGGAGTTACCAAAACCCTTAACGTGGATATCTGGGACTTCTGGCACTATGCCTTAATAGGTTCCCTGGTAACCTATGTTTCTGGAAGTCTTCCCATGGGTCTGGCTGCTGCGGCTGTTGCAGCTGCCTTTATGCTCTTCCTGGGTGACTGGACTGCCAAAGGGATTCAGGAATTTTATGACCTCCCCGACATCTCCATTCCTCACGGGATGACTGCCCCCATGGTTCCCCTGGCTCTGCCTTTCAACTGGCTGTTTGACCGCATTCCCGGTCTGCGCGACGTGGATGCTGATCCAGAAGGAATTGAAAAGAGTCTGGGTTCAACCTTCGGCGATCCGATGGTAATGGGATTGATGATTGGTGTTATCCTCGGCTTGATTGCCTACTTTGGCGAATTTGCCGGCGCCTTTATTCCCACCCTGGGGAAAATCATTGTGCTCGGTATTCAACTTGCCGCCGTTATGGTCATACTGCCCCGCATGGTACGCATCCTGATGGAAGGACTTATCCCGGTCTCCGAAGCCGCCCGCAACTTCATGTCCAAGCGCGCTTCTGGCCGCGAAGTTTACATCGGTCTGGACTCTGCAATTCTGGTTGGTCATCCTTCCGCGATTTCAACCGGTCTGCTGTTAGTCCCGATCGCGATCCTGCTATCCATGATTCTGCCCGGAAACCGCATGCTGCTCTTTGCTGACCTGGCAGTGCTGCCCTTCCTTTGTGCTCAAATTGCACCGATGGCCAAGGGTAACATCGTCCGGATGGTCTTTGTTGGAACCATTCTGTTGATCTTTGGTTTCTACTTCGCCAACGCTGTAGCCCCGGCCATTACCGCGATCGCCGGCGGCGCTGGGTTCGCCATCCCCGAAAACGCTGTGCTGATTTCCAGCATTGCTGATGGATTTGTGTGGTCACCGCTTGCCTTCATGCTCCTGGGTAAATACCTGGGCTGGTTCGGCATTGGCCTGTTTGCAATCCTCACCGCCGCTCTGTTCTACTTCTACAAAAAGAACGAAGCTGCCTGGGACAAACTTGCTGGCGCAAGTGGAGAGTAATCCATCAAATCTATCTTGACAAATAGAACCGGGGTGTGTAATCTCATAAGGGTTACACACCCCCTTTCTTTGCCCCTGGAGGAATATTAGTATGGTCCGATCGTTTATCGAAGCCATGTTAGGAGAAGTTGGACGGCAAATTTTATACTATTATGAGGCCAATGCTTTTTGGATCAACGTCATAGTATTGATCTATGGTGTGTTCATGTTTGCTTCCTGGCAGAATCTGGTTAGAATTTATCGATTCCTGATTGTGGAAATGGCAAAAGAAGCCCACACATCCGAAGAACTCAATCGGAAAAAGTCCAATAAGAAGATCCGCAAGATCATCGGCGTTCCCTGGGAAAAAGCCGTAGAGCAATCTCCCTTTCCGTTTATCGCCAGAATGGGCGATCTGTCACCCAGGCGGAATACTGTTGAAAATCTGAAAGGATATTTTGACGAAAAAGACCTGGCCGATAAAACCTTAAAGGCACTTCAAGGGGAAAAAATCCAGAAAATGATGCCCAGCTCCCGGAGAATGCTGCAAAAAGAGCTGGAAGCCCGAAAGAAAAAATCAGACTGACCATCTCCAGACGGACAGTTTCTAACTAATCTAATCTGGGCAGGTTCAACTTTACATAACTCCTGAAAACGTTCCAATGCGGGTGGATCCTCTCGGCAATTAAATATTATTGATCATAGCAACTGCCCGGCAGGAAGCTTTCCGCTTCCAATCGGGCAGTTGCTGCTTTATGGAAGCTGTCTGAACTTGACAAAACGGACGGCAGCCCCTATAATTAGCACAAACGTGAATGCAAAAATCACATATGTGACATTGGTGCTCAATGAAAAAAACCTGGAGCAGTGCCCTTAACTCCATCCCGGTTGGCCTGTATGAAAAAGTCCTGCCTAAAAACCTCACCTGGGAAGAACGCTTGATCCTGACCAGGCAGACCGGATTTGATTTTTTAGAAATTTCTATTGATGATACCGATGAGCGTATCGAACGTTTGGATTGGACTAAAAAAGAAAAGCGGGATCTAAAGAACACTATGGAGCAGACCGGGGTGAAGATCCAGTCATTAAGCCTCAGTGCTCATCGCCGATATCCCCTGGGAAACAAATCTGCTGAAACCCGCTCAAAAGCGCTAGATATTTTTAAAAAAGCCATTGATCTGGCAGTTGAATTAGGGATTCGCACTATCTTGGTTGGAGGCGCAGATGATTACTACGGGGAAAGCGACCAGGAATCTCAGGACTGGTTCTTGACCAACCTGGGGAAAGGTTTCGAGTGGGCCAGCGGCGCGGGCGTAATGCTGGCATTGGAAAACTGGGAAATTCAGATAGACACCTTATCAAAAACAATGGAGTATGTCCGTTATTTTAATTCACCCTGGTTCCAGGTTTACGCAGATTTGGGGAACTTAATTTTTGCCGGAGTGGATGTAGTTTCCCAGCTGGATGAAGTACGGGGGCATATTGCAGCCCTCCATATTAAAGACGCCCTTCCCGGGCAGCTGCGGTATGTGACTCCTGGAGAGGGAGAGGTCCCGTTTGTGGATGCATTTGAGAAATTAGCGCAGATCAATTTCCAGGCTCCAGTGGTTTTAGAACTCTGGACTGAAGAATTTCCTGACGCTGTTGAAATTGTTGAGGAAGCTGGAAAATTTATTAGAGCCCGGATGAAAGAGGGCTGGAGCAGATTTCATACCAGTCAGCTCCAATAGAGGAGATATACAGTTCGATGACAGACAAACCCTTGCTTCAATTAGCTTTAGATTATTTTGATTTTGCACCTGCTCTGGCAATGGCCCAAATTACCTACCAGGAAGTTGATATTATCGAGATTGGCACTCCGTTAACCAAAGCTGCGGGCATGCTGGCGGTGAGAACAATCCGGGAGATGTGTCCTGATAACCTGATCCTGGCTGATATCAAATCTCCTGATGTCGGTGGAGGGGAAGCAAAGATGGCTTTTGACGCAGGAGCTGATTGGATGACAGTCTTAGGCGCTGCGCCCCTGGATACGGTCAAGCTTGCTTTAGAGGAAGCCAACTCCCGACCAGGTAAGGAAATGTTCATCGAACTTACAGGCATTCGGGATATCATTGACCGTGCCAACGAATGGCGTGGTATCGGGGTTGAGCGTATGGTTTATCACAGAGGATGGGATGAAGGTAATCTTTCCCGCTCCTGGGACGAACAAGACAAAGATACAATCCGGGAATTGATCCGGATGGGATTTAAAGTTTCAGTCGCTGGTGGCCTGGGATTGGACATGATCCCATTTTTCAAAGGATTAGATATTTCCGTTTTTATTATCGGCAGAGCAATCCGGGAAACTCCTGATCCTGCTGCAATCGCCCGGAAATTCCGGGAAGCAATTAATAAATAGAAGACAATTTTTTTGGGGAGGTAAAAGGGTTTGACTTTAACGAATGAAAAGGCAGAGCATTATTTATTGCAAATGTATCAAATCCGTGCCTTTGAAGAGCAGGCTGAAAAGAGTTATATGGCAGGCAAAATTCATGGTACGATGCATCTTTCAATAGGCCAGGAGGCATCCGCGGTCGGTTCTATCAGCACGCTGGAACCAACTGATTTCATTATTGGTCATCACCGGGGCCATGGTCTTTGTATTGCCAAGGGTGCAGATCTCAATCTGATGATGGCTGAATTTTACGGCAAGGAAAATGGATACTGCCGGGGACGGGGCGGTTCCATGCATATTGCTGATGTGGCGGGGGGCAACCTGGGAGCGAATGGTGTTGTCGGCGGAGGCATCCCACTGGCAGTAGGAGTTGGTATTGGTTTGAAAATGCAGGCTGAAAACAGAGTACTGCTGGCATTTTTTGGCGACGGGGCGGCATCAACAGGCGCCTTCCACGAATCGATGATTCTGGCAGTGCTGTATCAGGTGCCTGTTGTTTTTATCTGTGAGAACAACCAGTACGCTATGTCCTTTTCCGCAAATGATTGGACAACAAGTAAAAAAATCGCGGC
>CBDVDO010000024.1:0-11308 GCA_965372765.1 uncultured Anaerolineales bacterium | reverse complement strand
CTGCTTATAGGTGGTTTGTTGGGAGAATATTTGCAGATTGAAACCCGTCTTAACCAATTGGGGCTCCGCCTGGAGAAATTGTTTAATGGAAAATCGTCTGTCCCCTCTTCCGGAAGTTCCTTCGTGCGGGGATTTATGACCAGCTCAGTTATATTCTGCATCGGGCCTTTGGCCATCCTGGGAGCTATCCAGGACGGCCTGGTTGGTGATTATCAGCTGCTGGCAATTAAGTCCGTAATGGATGGCTTTACAGCCTTCGCCCTCGCCTCCACGCTGGGAATAGGTGTGCTTTTTTCAGCGCCCATTGTTTTTCTCTACCAGGGTGGCTTCTCGCTGCTCGCATTCCAACTGCAGGGGATCATGTCCCAGGTAATGATCGACGAAATGACAGCAACCGGCGGACTGCTCTTGATTGGGTTGGCTATCAGCAGTCTCTTGGAGATTAAACCTATCCGGGTTAGCAATTTCCTGCCTAGCCTGGTCATCAGCCCGCTGATCGTATATATATTATCCTTAATTTAATCTCTTCCAGGGATTCAAATTCCACAGCTCAGCTTCATTTCTATCGTGAGCGGTCCAGATTATAATGAAAAACCGGATAAAACTCATCCAGCAGGGTAAATCCAAATTTTTTATAGAGCTCAAGGGAAGGGAGATTCCTGGCCTGGGTATTCACAGTGACCTGGACAATTCCCTGCCGCTGAAAACGATCTAATAAATCCTCGACCAGGGCAGTGCCCACTCCCAGCTTTTGATATTCAGGATCTACCGCGAGGCGCGCCAAATGTCCCCCCTGCGGATTAATTGTGCTGATTTGGTAGCCGATAAGGCGATCATTTAACATTGCGCCTGATGCCGAGGATGACTCCTGATAGGCAATTTCAAGATGACTCAGACTATTGCGCCAAATCGGTTCAAAAGAGACCTGATCAATTCCATGAATCCGAGGGAAATCATCTCTCAGCATATCCCTGATTAGGACCTTTTTCGTTTGATCTGGCCAGCAGGCTTGAGAAATATCCCAGACTAAAACCACCACCCGATCCCCTTCTTGAAATCCGGATTTGGGAAGCAGGCTCAGCATTTGTTCCTGCACTACCAGGGCATTTACCTGCTGCACAGCGTAATTATCCTGCAGCCGAGCCAGGGCAGGAGGCCAAAGCGCTCTCCAGGCCTGATGAATTGACAGGCCGGGAGAAACTGCAAACACTCGCAGCCAGGTGCCACCATCCTCATCAGGTGGGCAGGCTAAAGCAGCAATTATTCTTAAATTATGCTCCAGCACCAGGTACGGTTGTTTTCCCAACCAGTCCAGGGGAGGAAGCCAGCTCAGGTGCCGATGGGTAAAGGATCCTTTCTGGAGAAGTTTCGCTAATCCCTCCCGATCCTTTTCATCCGCTTCTCGTATAACCAGATCCTGATCCTTGAGAATCATAACTTTCCCTATCTCAAAATTATCCAACTCAGATGACAGAGCTGGCAAGTAAACACCCATCACAGGCGGTTATTTTCCGCCGGATCCAGACCTCATGAATCGACCCTCTTATTTCTCCATCAGATTTTGGGGGATTTTGAGCAGATTGATCAGCAGTTTTTGCCGTAATGTGGGTTTTTCTACCTGCTCCAGGCCATCCTGCATAGAAAACAATGCGCCTGTTAAATTGCGGGATTTCAGTTTCAGAGCTGAAATCGACTGCATCACCTCGAGGTGCATAGCTCCCTCATTCAGCTGGGTAAACAAGTCAGCTGCCTGGGTGAATTTATCGATCGCCTCAGATTTTTGGCCAAGGTCCTTTAAAGCCGTGGCTTCATTGGCAAAGGCCATAGCCTGTTTTTGTTGATCTCCTGCCGCTTTGAAGATTAACGCGGTTCCTTGAACAGCAGCCAATGCTTCCCGGGGCTGTTTGGCTTGCAGCAAAGCCACACACTGATTGTTTCTCATTTCTGCAGCCAGCTGTTCCTGTTCCTGTTTTAAATAGAGTTCCGCAGCTTGAGAAAACACGATCGATGCCTGCTGAAATTTTCTTGCGGTGTAAAGTTCTTTCCCTTCTTCTTCTTGCAGGCTTGCTTCACCGTGATTTTGATCATTCATTATTTTCTATGGGGGGTTAGAGCGTAATATCCAGAAGTCCTTCAGCAACATCACGCATCCGTTCAACAGACATTTGACTGAGTTTTCGAGCAATTTCCAGATAAGGACGGTTGATGGGTTTTAGAATAAATTCCTGCAGGTCTTGGGGAAGTTCCACAAAAGCAGCTCCAGCTTTCTTTTCATAAGCCCAGTCAGCTATTGGACCGGTACTTACAACCAGGTCAGCCAATTCCCGATCATATAAACGCAGCAATGCTTTTAACTCAGCAACAGGGACAGAAAATTTGCCCTTCTCATATGATTTTAGACGGTAAGATGTCAGGCCTATTTTTTCTGACACTTGTTTCATGCTGAGTTTTGAATCCTGGCGATA
The DNA here is from genome assembly GCA_965372765.1 of uncultured Anaerolineales bacterium. GTDB lineage: Bacteria > Chloroflexota > Anaerolineae > Anaerolineales > UBA11858 > B10-G9. Next base: position 8,843 of record CBDVDO010000024.1, on the reverse strand, counting down.
TTTCCGCAAAGTTGCGCCAATTTTTAAATTCCTAAGTTCCATCCTTTGTTCCAGGTTCTTTAATGCATCCATCTTATCCTGATCAACCGGCGTCATATCTTCCCAAAACCGGTCCAGGGGGACATCAAGATAATAAGCCAGGACTTCCAATTCAGGCAGGGAAGGAGACCTTTCTCCTGCTTCATATTTGCTAATTGTCCGGGATGTTGCACCAATTACTTCGCCGCAAGTTTTTTTAGATTCCCCTTTCTGGGTCCTGGCGGTCTTGAGCAGGACACCCATTTTCTTTGACAAAATATTTATCGCTAGTTGGTAATCCATATACTAATTTCCTCCTAGGATTCAAACTACAACTCTAATCCAACGGGGAGGTTACCCCGGCTTAAGTATAAGTAGTGATATTTTGGTTAACTTTTTACTACCTGGATTCACTGATCAATCCCCAATATCCTGAAAGTAAATAGTAAACCAGGCTTGCAATATTACCGAGTAAGCTCCAGAGAACAGATTATTCGGTCAAATTAGGCATGGTGTAACCCATTCCTGTTCGGGTGACAATGTGAACCGGGTTGCTCGGGTCCTCTTCCAGTTTGCTTCTTAAGCGGGAGATTGTTACCCAGAGAATTTCTTTATCATTCTTATACCCATCTCCCCAGACAGAAGACAATAATTCTTCCGTAGTCAAAATTCGGCCTTTATTATGGGAAAATTGCAGCAATAAACGATATTCAGTAGCTGAAAGCAGGATTTTTTCGTCTTGAAGAAAAACTTCTGCCCGGGCAAAGTCGATTTTCAGGTTTCCATGGTTGAAGATAACCGGTTGTGAAACATCCCGGGAGAACATAGACCGCCGCAGCACAGCGCGGACGCGAGCTAATAATTCGGAAGCAGAAAATGGCTTCACAATATAGTCATCTGCCCCGACGTTTAAACCCTGAACACGGTCGCTCTCATCACCTTTTGCAGTCACCATGATTATCGGCACCTGGGAAAAACCGCGGATGCGCCGGCAGGTTTCAAACCCATCCAATTTCGGCATCATCACATCCAGCAATACCAGATCGATATCCTGTTCAGATACAATTTCAACCGCTTTTTCGCCATCGAGGGCATCGACGACTGAAAAACCGTCTACAACCAGGTTAGCGGCAATCAATTGAATGTATCTGGGTTCATCATCTACAATTAAGATGGTTCCCTTTTCCATGTTTATCCATCTCCTCTCTTAATCATTCTGGTTCTTCATCCTGCAAAAGGGGCAAAGTGAAACGAAATGCTGTCCCATTTCCTTCATTCGATTTTGCAAAAATCTTCCCGTTGTGCGCTAGGATGATTTGGCGGCATATATATAAACCCAACCCGCTGCCGCGTGCAGACATCCGGGTTTCCGGAACCCGATAAAACCTTTGGAATATTTTTTCAAGATGATCTTCATCAATTCCCGGCCCATCATCCTTTACTTCAATAATTGCATATCCTTCATCTTTCACCAGTTTCACAACTACTCTCGAGCCCGGTGCATATTTTGAGGCGTTATTAATTAAATTATCAAATACCTGACCCAAACGCGTTGGATCGGCTTTGACCATTACTCCCTGATTTTCTATCTCCAGATCGATGGTTACATCAATATCTCTCAATTGAGAACGCTGGATCATATCCCGCAGTACCACATCCAACTGGATGGTTTGCAAGTTCATTTGCAGCGTGCCGGATTGAAGTCGGGAGGAATCGAGCAAATTATCGATTAATTCCTGTAAACGATCTGCCTCTTCATCAATAATACCCAGGAATTCCCGGAAAGTAGGCACATCCCAATTCGTGTCTTTCCGCAGCAAGGTTGTTGTATACCCCTTAATAAATCCCAGCGGTGTCCTGAGATCGTGAGAGACAGTGGCAACAAAGTTTTCCTGCATTTTCCACATTCTTTGATTGCCTTCAATTTTACCTATCGTGCTGACCAAAACATCCCGTTCAAGAAGTTGAGCAATATGATCTGCTATGAACTGGCAAGTCTGGCAATCTCGATCGGAATACTCAGGACCTCCAAACCGGATCATGATCATAACTCCAACACAGTCCTTCCCATGTCGCAAAGGGATGCCGATGTAGAATGGCGTTTTTAACCGGTCATCATCAGGCCCCTTGATAACATCCTGATGGACAATTAATCGGTCCTCTTCAAGAATTTTTTCAACGAAGTTTTCCCCCCAGGCAACATCAGCTTCCTTTGAACGTCCCCTGCCGACAGATCTGGCATAGGTGGGGCGCATGTCATCTTTCTCTTTCAGGTAAATTACAAAATTATCAAAAATAACAATTTTTCTAGAGAGATCAATCAGAGTTGGTATCACCTCAGAAACATTATCTGATTGTAAGATCAAGCTGCTTAGCTCAAATAGCGTTTTGGTAAACGCTTTTCCTGAAAGTGTGCGATCTCCCATAATTTTTGAAAAACCTGCGATTTCTGAAGTTGGTTGAAAATACTAATATTTAACCCGGCTACCTACATGTTCCTGCGTGTATTATAACGCTATTGGTGATTTTCTGGTTGATTTCAAATTAAAACTGCAATAAAGCCCGGTTTGTAATGACATATCGCTGATAATATCTGAATTTTCCATTTTGTTAGCTGGCTGTAAAGTCATTTCTGTTTACATCTTTATCGATTTATGTTGTAATACAACCACTTATGAACAACAGTTACCCAGGCAATGATCCAACAATACTAGTGATCGATAACGATCCCTCTACCGCAGCAGTATTTAAGAAGCTGCTGACGTCAAAGGATTATCATGTTTTAACGACAAATTCCAGCAAAGAAAGCCTGGATATAGTCCAGCGGATCATGCTTGACCTTATCATTCTTGATTTACTCATGCCAGAAATGGACGGCTGGCAGCTATGTACAGCGATAAGAGAAATGACCAGAACGCCAATTTTAATTATATCAGCAATAGAGTCATCTGAAATCATCACAAAAACTTTAAATCTTGGTGCAGATGATTATCTCGTCAAACCCGTATCGTCCTACACTTTGCTGGCCCATGTAAAAAACCTTGTCCGCCGGCACAAAACTGAAGAACTCGCCCTTCCCCAAAACGAATAATTCAACGCAGTTGATTGTTGAACCTCCCAGTTAATACCTGGCGAGGCGATCAGACCTGCCGCAGTCTGGAAAACTTTTGGTATAATGATCCCAACTTAATTAATCAAATGCAGGGGAGAGTCCCATATTTGGGCACCGAAGGGGCAAGTCTGCTGTCGAAAAAGGCATCCAGTAGATCAAACTCTCAGGTAAAAGGACCTTGCACTTCAGACCCCTCTGGAGAGTCCCCGGACACCGAAGGAGCTAAAATCTCTCAGGTCACAAGACAGAGGCACACGCCGATTCTTTTGCGTGTGCTTTTTAATTAATTCAGGCACCCAGATCATAATTTTTGGACAAAGGAGCAAAACATGCAAGCACCAGCCGAGTTGAAATACTCAAAAAATGATGAGTGGATCCGTGTTGAAGATGAGGTTGCCACTTTGGGAATCACAGACTACGCCCAGGACCAGCTTTCTGATGTTGTCTTTGTTGAAATCGTCGTCTTAGAGGGAGATACCCTGGAAATGGGGGAAACCTGTGCTGTAGTTGAATCCGTTAAAGCTGCTGCAGATATCTACCTGCCAATAGGCGGAGAAATCCTGGCTATCAATGAAACGCTGGTGGATTCCCCGGAATTGATCAACGAGGATCCGTTTGGAGAAGCCTGGTTGATTAAATTCAAGATATCCGATCCAGGTGAACTGGAAAGCCTGATGGACGCAGAAGCCTATAATAACCTGGAAAGAGACCATTAATTTTTTCCCCTGGGACAGAAGCATCAATCATAATAGCTGCTTTTGTTTCTATTATCTTGTTAAAAGGACCTGATATGTATACATCACATACCCAGGCTGACAGAGAGGCTATGCTCAAAACTATCGGGGTGGATAAGGTGGAAGATTTATTCCAGTGTCTGCCTGATGAGGGAAAGTTCCCCAAGTTAGCCTTACCTGAAGGCATCACCGAGATGGAAGCGCTGGATGAACTGCAATATATCGCTTCGGCGAATGAAACACCCCAGGAATTGATTTCCTTCCTCGGAGCAGGAGCATATAACCACTATATCCCTGCCGGAGTCGACTCAATACTGCGGCGCAGTGAGTTTTACACTGCTTATACGCCCTACCAACCTGAAATTGCCCAGGGTACGCTGCAATCAATTTTTGAATATCAAAGTTTAATCGCAGCCCTGACTGGAATGGATGTCGCCAACGCTTCCCATTATGACGGCGCAACCGCCGTGGCAGAAGCAGTCAACATGGCATATCATAATTTCAGGGGCCGACGAAAAAAAATAGTCCTCTCCCCCACTGTTCACCCGCAATATCGAGATACGATCCATACTTACATGAAGGGAATGAACCTGGAGATAGTCGGGGAAAACCTGAATCCTGAAGCTGGTCCAGATGAACTGATTTCACTAATCGACGATCAGACCGCGCTGGTGTTGGTTCAATACCCGGATTTCTTGGGCAGAATCTTTGATCTGACAAAACTTTCTGAAGCTGCTCATGCAGAAAAGGCTCTTTTATCAGTGCATATCAATCCCATCGCTTTGGGATTGATAAAACCCCCTAGTGAATTTGACGCAGATATTGTCACCGGGGAAGGCCAACCCCTGGGAATCCCGATGGCTTTTGGCGGACCTTATTTGGGGCTGTTTGCCACTAAAAACCAGTATGTCCGAAAAATGTCCGGCCGTCTTGCTGGAGAAACTGTTGATACCCAGGGACAGCGTGGTTATGTCTTGACCCTGAATACCCGGGAGCAGCATATCCGGCGAGAAAACGCAACCTCAAATATATGCACTAACCAGGGATTAATCGCCCTGGCTTCCGCAGTTTATCTCAGCTTGCTGGGGAAAAACGGCCTGCAGGAATTAGCTAAACTTAATTACCACAAAGCCCATTATGCAGCCGAACGTATCAGTACCGTACCGGGATTTATGGTCAATCCTGTCCAACCGTTCTTTAATGAATTTGTGGTCCATTGCCCTCTCCCGGCAGGGGAAATCAATAAACTCCTGATGGCCCATGATATCCTCGGGGGGTACGATCTTGGCCAGGATTATCCTGACCTGACCCATGAACTGCTTGTAGCTGTTACTGAAATGAATTCCCGCTCAGAAATTGACTTCATGGTTGAGGTTCTGGAGGAGGAAACTTATGACTGAACCCACTATTTTTGAACTATCCAGGCCCAATCGTAAAGGTATCCGTTTCCCGGCGCCTGATGTTCCTTTGTCTGAATTGCCCAAAGAATTTTTACGAGAAGAACTACCTCTTCCAGAGGTACCTGAAAACGAAGTTATCCGGCACTTTACCAATATTTCACAATTAAATCACGCTGTTGATATTGGATTTTATCCGCTGGGTTCCTGTACTATGAAGTACAATCCCAAAATTAATGAGGAGACTTCCCGCCTTCCTGGATTCAGTCAAATCCACCCCCTTCAACCGGTTGAAACGGTCCAGGGAGCTTTGGGATTGATGCATGAAACCCAACAATGGCTGTCAGAAATCAGCGGATTTAACACCGTATCTCTCCAGCCTGCTGCCGGCGCCCATGGCGAGTTGACCGGCGTGTTGATTATCCGAGCCTATCACCGGTCACGGGGAGATATAGACCGGACCAAGATGCTAGTTCCGGATTCTGCCCACGGCACAAATCCCGCTTCCTCAGCAATGAGCGGAATGAAAATCATTGAACTGCCATCAGATGACAGGGGAAATATCGACCTGGATGCTTTAAAAGCCGAATGTGATGATACTCTGGCCGGAATAATGATCACCAATCCCAACACCCTGGGACTATTCGATGAAAACATCATTGAAGCCTGCCAGCTTGTTCACGAATCCGGCGGGTTGGTCTATGGTGATGGGGCAAACATGAATGCCCTCCTGGGAATTTACAAACCAGCCGATATGGGTATTGATGTAATGCATTTTAACCTGCACAAAACCTTTGCAACTCCTCACGGAGGCGGCGGCCCAGGTTCTGGCCCCGTTGGTGTAACAGAAGAATTGGCGAAATTCCTGCCAGCGCCCCTGGTAGTCATGACATCCGCAGGTGATGAAGACAATCCAGCGTTCTACGATCTGATAAATCCGGAACAGACAATTGGAAGGGTGAAATCCTTCCATGGTCACTTCAGCATCATCGTCAGAGCATTTACCTATATGCTCTCATTGGGCAAAAACGGACTCAAAGATGTAGCAATCCATGCAGTCCTGAACGCAAATTACATACAAGCTCGGGTTAAAGATATTTATCATATCCCCTATGAGCGAATGTGTATGCATGAATTTGTCGCTGAAGGGAGATGGGAAGATGCCCCTGGTATTCGGGCACTGGATATTTCAAAGCGCTTGATTGATTTTGGATTCCATCCTCCTACAAACTATTTCCCGCTGATTGTTCCCGAAGCATTGATGATTGAACCCACGGAAACCGAAACCAAAGAAACCCTGGATTCGTTTGCAGATACTTTGCTGCAAATAGCCGATGAGGCAAAAAATGATCCGGACATCCTGCGTAATGCCCCTACCAAGGCGCCATTTGGCCGTTTTGATGAAATCAAGGCAGCCAAAGAGTTAATTCTAAAGACTCAGCTTCCAGAAGATTACTAATAACATTAATCTTCACTCATCAAATAAAAGCCCTGCACTCCAGAAGTCAGGGCTTTTTTGATCCGAAGCGTGTTTATCAGATTTGTCATCATCAGGTCGCTGGGAGTCCAGTTGGAGGTGATAAAATAGTACCAGAGTGAATTTTTTAGACCCAGGTTGGATATTATGAGCAGCGAACAGGAAATTAAATTTGTATCACCCCGGAAAGAAGTAGAAATTCATCTCTCCAACGGCGAGGTGATTTCAGGTCCCAGGGGCAGCACCCTGGAAGATTGTTTTTCACTCCTGCAGGACGGGGATTTAGCTCCGATCATGGGCGCGATAGTTAATGGTAAATTAACTGAGCTATCCTACCCGGTAATGATGGACGTTGAAGTTCATCTAATTACAATGAAGGATTCAGATGGGATGCGGTTTTACCGACGCTCATTAACCTTTTTGCTCGAGCGCGCTTTTCACGACCTTCACCAAGATGCCATCCTAACCGTCGATCACTCAATTACTTCAGGGGGTTATTTCTGCCAGGTATACAGGAGATCACCCCTCACTACTGAGGAACTTGTCCAGCTTGAAAAACGGATGCGTCAGCTGGTCAAAGAAAACATTCGATTTGAAAGACTAAAGATCTCCCTTCAGGAAGGATTAGAATATTTCAAAAAAAGGGGATATAAGGATAAAGTCCGCCTGCTTGGCTACAGGAAGAAAGATTATCTGACTTTGTACAAGTTAGGGGAACAACTCGATTACTATCACGGATACATGGTTCCATCAACCAGCTACTTGAAATGGTTTGATTTGATTTTGATAGATGACGGATTTGTTATCCGCTTTCCACGCCGCAAAAACCCGACAGTTCTCCAGCCGATTCCCAAGTATTACACGCTGATGAACGTTTTTCAACGTTATGGTGGATGGCTGCACCGTCTGGGAATCGACAACGTGGGCGCTTTAAACGACTCCATTGCCCAGGGCCAGATCCGGAAAATAATCCTGGTCTCTGAAGCACTTCACGAACAACATATGACCGAGATAGCAGCCCAAATAGCGGAAAGGGCTGAAAACATAAACGTTATCCTGATAGCAGGTCCATCATCATCAGGAAAAACAACGTTTTCTAAACGGCTGACAATCCAGCTCCTGGCAAGAGGTATTTCTCCCTTCCCCCTGGAAATGGATAAATACTTTGTGAATAGAGAGCACACCCCAAAAGATGAATATGGCGAGTGGAATTTTGAAGCTCTGGACGCGGTTAACCGGAAGCGGTTATCCCGGGATCTTCAAAATCTGATCGCCGGAGAGGCTGTCCAGCTGCCTTCTTATGATTTTCAATCCGGGGAAAGCAGCGAAGGGGATACCGTCCAGCTCCATCCGGGTCAGATTATCATTCTGGAAGGTATCCATGGACTAAACCCTGATTTACTGCCAGGTTTTCCACAATCCAGCGCGTACCGGATCTATATTTCTGCCTTGACACAATTGAACCTTGACCGCCATAATCGTGTTTCAACGACTGATACCCGGCTGATCCGCAGGATCGTTCGGGATGCCAGCGAACGGGGATATTCCGCTATGGAAACAATCGATCGCTGGGAATCCGTCCGGCGGGGTGAGAAACAGAATATTTTCCCCTTCCAGGATAATGCGGACGCCATGTTCAACTCTGCCCTGGTATACGAAATGGCTGCTCTCAAATCTTTAGCTGAACCAATCCTCAGGCAAGTCCCCCACAGCACACGGGCAAGAATTGAAGCCAAAAGGTTGCTAGCCTTCCTGGAATGGTTCCTCCCCCTGGACATTGATATGATCCCGGATAACTCCCTCTTGCGTGAGTTTATCGGGCAATCAAACCTGAAAGATTTCAATCTTTGGGAACAATAGAATAGATTAATACAGACTTTTAGTGTATTAAGGATTAAGTTCACTGCTCAAGGGAGCTATCGGTGACTTGGTGACTATGTGACTGGGGGACGTTGAGACAGAGTGGCGTGGTGAGAGGGAGAAGTAAAGGGACTAATTCCCCTTTCCTTCAGGAAAGGGGCGAGGGGATAGGTCCCAGCTGGAGTATCACCTACCCCCCAACCCCCTTCCAGCTGGAAGGGGGAGCCAGGAACTGACTACTGTCT
>CBDVDO010000023.1:0-11448 GCA_965372765.1 uncultured Anaerolineales bacterium | reverse complement strand
AGCTCCCGCTCCCAAATGGGTGTGTATCTTTAAACTGTACTCTGTGCCAAACAAGTTTTCGCCCAACAAACCTGCCTTTTCCAATTCGCTTATCTTACCGTCCAGGAATTCCGCCAGCTGCCAGAACTCTCCCCGAAGATAGATATAAGCCGTTTGAGCGCCAACCGCATACGAGCTGATTGCCACACCTTCCAGGAACTGCAGCGGGTTTTCTTCAATAATTTCGCGATCCTTAAATGTGCCTGGTTCTGACTCGTCCGCGTTGGCGACAACGTAGTGCGGCCAATTGCCCTGATCCATAAAAGACCATTTCAGCCCGGTCGGGAACCCCGCACCTCCCCGGCCGCGCAGACCTGAGGCTTTTACAATTTCGGTCACCTGCCCCGGATCCAGGCTGGTAACCGCTTCCTTAAAGGCTTTAAACCCGCCCTGATCTTGATAGACTTTGAGATCTTTGATATTAGGGATATCGCGGTGGCGGAGGAGCACATATTTGCTCATTTAATCTCCTCCTGTTTTGGGGCGCCGCTCTTACGCAATTCTTCAATCATCTCTAATGTATTACCAACACTGCAGTTTTCGTGATAGGAAATTCCGTCTTTTCCCTGCAGTTGGTACATAGGCGCTTTGTCGCAAGCCGCCAGGCATTTTACTTCCTCTACTGTCACCATTCCATCCAGGGTGGTTTCTCCCGGTTTAATCTCCAGCGCCTCACACAAACCAGTCAAGAAATCCTCGGACCCCCTCAATGCGCAACACAAATCTGTGCAAACCTGAATGCGGTAGCTTCCCGCTTTACCATCATGAAACAGGGTATAAAACCCCACCAGGGTGGCTACCTCAGTCTCCTGAATATCAATGATCTGGCTGATTTCAGAAAGCGCCTGCTCCCTGATGTATCCTTCTTTTCGCTGAGCCAGGAATAGCAGCGGCATTACAGCCGATCTCTTCTGCTCGGACGGATATTTCGCCAGAATCTTTTTAATCTCTTCAGGGTACTTGGATAATAAGTCGTTCACCGGTCTATGTCTCCCAAGACAATATCAATGCTTCCAATAATAGCAATCAGATCTGCCACCAGGTGACCTTCTGACAGAATCGGTAAAGCCTGCAAGTTGGCGAAGGACGGAGTTCTCCAATGCGCTCGATAGGGTTTCGGTCCTCCATCCGATTCCAACAAGACTCCCAATTCGCCTCGTGGAGAAGACACAGGCACATAGACAGCACCTTCCGGTGCGTCAAATCCCTCGGTCCAAAGTTTAAAATGATGAATCAGGGCTTCCATGCTGGTTCCCAATTCTGATCGCGGTGGAGGAACAAATTTCCGATTATCACTGCGGAAGGGGCCAGGGGGAAGTTTATCTAAAGCCTGTTGAATAATCCGCAACGATTCCCGCATCTCCTGGATGCGGATAATATATCGGCTGAATACATCCCCGTTTTCGCCGAGTGGTACATCAAATTCGTACTGCTCATAACCGGAGTAGGGTTTTACTTTCCTGAGATCAAAATACACGCCAGAACCCCGCAGGCTGGGACCAGTCATTCCCCACCGGACAGCTTCCTTGCCGCTGATGGCTCCAATCCCTTTGGTCCGGTCGACGAAGAGTGGATTTTTGGTCAATAAACCATCATACATCTGGATCCGTTTGGGGAAATGTCCTAAAAAGTCACGTACAGCATCTTCAAACTCGACTGGGGGATCCCGCCATACTCCTCCCGGGCGGATATAGGTGGTCATCATCCGCTGACCGGAAACCAGCTCAAAGATATCCAGGATAAGTTCTCTCTCCCGGAAGCAATATAGAAATACGGATTGGGCAGCCAGGTCCAATGCCTGGGTAGCCAGCCAGATCAGGTGGGAGGCGATGCGCTGCAGTTCTGCCAGAATGACCCGGATCGCCTGGGCACGAGGCGGCACATCCAGATCAACAAGCTTCTCAACTGCAAGACAATAAGCCAGGTTATTTCCAACTGTGTTTAAGTAATCCATCCGGTCAGTAAGAACTTCTACTAGCTGATAAGATTTTCCCTCCATGGATTTTTCAATCCCGGTATGCAGGTAGCCAATATCCGGGATGCAGGTGACAATTGTTTCTCCATCCAGCTCCAACAGCAAACGCAGCACACCATGCGTGCTGGGATGCTGAGGACCCATGTTCAACAGCATGGTCTCACCAGTCACAGCCCGGTCGGAAACCAGGTTCTTGATTTCATCCAGAGTCACTGACGTTACTTCATAGTGAATGGGCATACATGTCCTCTTTACTCACTACCCTTTTAATCCTCTGCCCGTGGTTTTCCGCGATCAATTTCGTCATAGTTAAAAGAGAAACGGGTTTCTTCCACTTTGACAGGGACATCCTTCCTGAGAGGATGCCCTTCCCATCCCTTTGGCAGCAGCAGCCGCCTCAGGTCCGGGTGCCCTTCAAAGCGAATTCCGAAAAGGTCCCAGATTTCTCTTTCATACCAATTGGCATTAGGATAAATCGATACTATCGAAGAAATGTTGGGATCATCTTCTGATATCGGGGTCCTTAAAAATATCCGCTCATCATGCAGTCGGGAATGCAGTTGATATACAACTTGAAAACGGGGTTCTTTACGGCGCCAATAATCTACAACCGTTTCATCCACCAGGACTTCAAAGGAAAAATCATCCCGAAGAATTTGGCAGGCTTCCAGAATGAATTCTTTTTTTATCAACAGGGTGATATGCCCCCGGAATGAACTCAGTTCCCCATTATATTTTTTTTGAATTAAATCCACTGCCGCTCGAAGATGCTTTTTCATGCCGACTCCAGGCGTTTAGGCCCACTCGGTGATGCTTTCCTGTTGAACTTTGTCATAGAGAACAAGGATGCCATGGATTAACGCTTCAGGACGGGGAGGGCAGCCCGCAACATATACATCAACCGGGAGAACTTCATCCACTCCCTGGAGGATGGCATAATTGTTAAACACGCCGCCATTGGACGCACAGTCCCCCATTGCGATCACCCATTTTGGCGCGGGCATCTGATCATATAGCCTTCTTAAAACCGGGGCCATTTTATTAGTGACCCGTCCGGCAACAATTAACAAATCAGATTGGCGGGGGCTGGCCCGCATCAGTTCCATCCCGAAACGGCTCATGTCATAGTGGGAAGATTGGGCAGCCATCATCTCGATTGCGCAGCAAGCCAGACCGGATAAAAGCGGCCACATAGCCCGGGTTCGGCTCCAATTGACAACGTTTTCCAGAGTAGTGGTAAAGAAACCAAGATTTCCCGCTTTTTCCTCTAATCCCATTCCAGGGCTCCTTTTTTCCAGGCATACACATAACCCACAAGTAAGATGAGAATAAAGACCAGCATTTCAATCAAACCAAACAAACCAAGGTGTTGTTTAAACACAACAGCCCAGGGCAGGAAAAAGATCACTTCGATGTCAAAGAGGATAAACAAGACCGCAATCAAGTAGAAACGAACCGGCATCTGCCGTGTACCTGGACCAATGGGATCCATGCCGGATTCATAAGCCATGCCCTTGGTTTCTGAAGGCCGTTTGGGGCCAAATAAATGCCCCAGGATAATTACCAGTACAGCTAGACAGGTGGATAGAAAAACGAGTATGGCGATCGGGATATAATCAACAATCATGTGGTGTCTCGCCCTTTGCGGATTGGGGATTTCCTATCCTGTGAAGTATAACACAAATGTGACATTGACATCCTCCACTGGGGGTTGTCAGGACCTTGTTACCATAGCTCAATTTGATATCAGGGAAAAACAAATTTTTATGATTAATCCTGGGAAAACTGATCCAGCCAGTAGTCAACTTCAAGGTTGGATTGATCAGGAACCTCGTTTTTATCCCCCTCCTGCTGGATCCCAGACAGCTGCTCTCTCAGTATCCCGGCAAATTCCGGGGCAGTGAGGACACTGCTATGATAACTCTTGGCTTCGACAAGAATCTCGCGATCAGAACTCACAACTGTCCAGTTTTTGGCTCCACTTCCCAATTGAGATAAGCGTGCCTTGATAGCATCATCCGCGGTGGAAGTTTGCCGTACAAAAACAACCTTCACCAAGCCGTGCTTTTGGACCCGAGCCTGGGTGGTTTGAGCATGATCAAAGTATACTTCTATTGTTGACCGGCGTTTATTCGCAAACCTCTGTAAAATCTGGACGAGTGCTATTTCATCATCCAGATCTGACAAATTAATACCTGGTATGTGCGGAACTAAATTATGACCGTCTACGAGATATGGCATAAGCGCAATTTTGACCGGGAAATCTATCCAGGTCTTCCTGTCGTTATGTCGTTAACCCATTAATATGCTATGATGGAGTACAGTTCAGTCCATTATACCAAAGGTGATTCTGCCCATGAATCAGGCTAAAAAACTGACCTTTTATGTTGTCTTGAATATCGTTGTTTCCGCAGTGACCATTCTGATCGTTCTCTTTTTATGGGAAAATACCCGGTTGAAGAATCTCTTGTTTGACATACCGGATCAAACAGCTGAACAATCTCTGCCAGCCTCTTCCCTGAATACCACAGAAGAAACGTCGAATCTGATAATTGAAATCGGAGAGGTCGGCGGTGTAGGAAACCTGGCAACGGAATATCTCCGGTTGGTACGGCCCGGGACCGATGCCGAAGACACCGTCTCACTCCAGGGTTGGCGGATCAAAGATGAGAGCAACCAGGAATATTCCATCCTGGAACAATCCGGACTGGCGAGTTTAGAACTCCACAGCCAGGGCGCAGTGAATATCTACACCAAAGCCGGGGATTCCAATCCAATTGAGCTGTACCTGGGTTTATCAGATCCGATCTGGCAGCCCGGAGAGACGGTTACTTTGATTGACCCCCAGGGCGAAATTCATGATACGTATTTGATTCCTTAGTTACCTAAAGATCCCGGAGTTTTTGAAACTCCGGGATCTTCTATAGAAAACAAAAAAGGGCTGTCAAAAATTGACAGCCCTTTGATTATTATTTACTCAGCTCAAACACTTACCTGGGGGCGGAATTTATACCCGTAAACCAGCAGCCCCCGTTCATCTCCATCAGATCGGAGTTTTCGGGTAATCATCTCAACCGGCATACCAATTTCAACTCCCCGATCACCGATATCGGTTAATTGCGCCGTAACAACAGGACCCTCATCCAATTTCACCAGAGCTACCGTATAAGGAATGGTCTCTTCAAACCCTTCCGGCGCGTTGTAAATATCAGTAAAGGAATAAACTTCTCCCTTCCCACTGAATTCAAATTCAGTTTTCGCCTCACCTCCACATTCAGGGCATACATCCCGGGGAGGAAATATTTTAGCGTCGCAGTGAGGGCAAACTTCACCGGTTAATGCATATCTCTGTTTGTTCAAACGCCAGTGGCGCGGAATATCCATATTTTTTTACTCTTGTTCAGGACTAACTATAGTTTTTTTGTTTTTCCTGCATCAGTATACAGGGATCAAACTATCAAGAACTATCAATTTTCTGGGGACAACCACCTTAAAAAGGGTAATAAATCTATTTCAGGGTGATTTTTCCCCTCATCCTGGCATATTGGGCATAATCGATTTCTGTCCGCCGGCTTATATAATCTTCCGTGGATAAGGCTTTTTCCTTCCTGGACAAAATCTCCATCGTAACCTGGAAAGAAAGAGCATCTGATCCCGCGCCAGACCCGAAAGAAGCCATCAGGATACGATCCCCGGGTTCAGCCTGATCAAGGACTGCGGTCAGTCCAATTAATGCTGATCCCGCATAGGTATTACCTATCCTGGGCGACAACAATCCTGTCTCAAGTTGGGAGGGAGTAAAGCCCAGCTCTTTTGCGGCACGTTGGGGAAATTTGGTATTGGGCTGGTGAAAGATCACAAAATCATAATCTGCCGGTGTTGCCTCTAATTCATCCAATATGGTATTTACCGCGTTCAGGATGTGTTTAAAATATGCCGGCTGTCCGGTAAATCGACCTCCGTGTTCAGGATATTTCTGGTGTTCCCTGCGCCAGAAATCAGGGGTGTCCGTGACATAAGATGTAGCGCCTTCAATTACGGCCAGGGATTCTTCTGCTGGTCCAATTATAAAAGCCCCTCCCCCTGCCGCCGTAGTATATTCCAGCGCATCCCCGGGTTTTCCTTGGGCTGTATCCATTCCTATCGCGAGCGCATACCTGCCCATCCCGGAACCCACCATAGCCATAGCGGTGACCATGGCTTCCGACCCGGCTTTGCAGGCAAACTCCAAATCAGCAGCCTGAGTATAAGGAGTGATTCCCAGGGCTTCCGCAACAATGGTTGAGGTCGGTTTCACTGCATAGGGATGGGATTCAGATCCTACCCATACCGCCCGGATTTCCTGGGGATTCACATCAGCCCGCATCATGGCATTCCGGGCTGCCTCAATTGACATAGTTATCACGTCTTCATCGATTCCCGGGACTGACTTCTCCAGTATGGGTTCGATACTCAAACCACCCTTCCAAATGCGGGAGATTTCAGTCGCTGGAAGCCTGTACTGCGGCACATAAGCGCCGTATCCAATGATGCCCACAGGGAGGGAAGGTTTCATTACTTTGTCTTTGGTTTGTTCATTTTCCATAAAATACTCAATTTTCCGTCTTTGATTTTCCAGCAGTTTATTTCCAACTGCTGAGGATTTCCTTTGCATGGTCTATTCGAATCTTATTATCTTCTATCAGCTGAGCTGCCAACTTGTTGATTTGCTCCCCTTCGGCGCCGGCGGCAATCGCAACCTGCCGGGCATGCAAACTCATGTGGCCCTGTTGGATGCCATCTGTCGCTAAAGCCCGTAAAGCAGCCAGGTTTTGAGCCAACCCAACCGAAACAATGATTTCAGCCAACTCCCCGGCGGTTTTGACATCCATTAGTTTTAGCGCTGTTTTTGCACCTGGATGAACCCGGGTTGCGCCGCCGACAATACCTGCCGCCAGCGGCAATTCTAATTTTCCTTTTAAATTGCCACTTTGATCCTGCGACCAGATAGATAGAGAACGGTAAAATCCAAACCTGGCAGCATAGGCATGAGCGCCGGCTTCCACTGCCCTCCAATCATTTCCTGTGGCCAGGATGACCGCATCAATCCCATTCATGATGCCCTTGTTATGGGTTGCTGCCCGGTAAGAATCCGCATCCGCAAATGCCCAGGCTTCGATGATCCCATCCCGGACCTGCTCTCCCGAATACTTGCCAAAAGCCAAACTTTCTACTGGAATCGTGCACTCAGCTTTCGCCAGTCTGCGATCTGCCAGATTAGATAAAATCCGCAAATGAACTCTGCCACCTGTAATCTCTTCCAAAGCAGGCGCCAGCTTTTCACAGGCAGTATTTACCACGTTGGCTCCCATGGCATCTCTGACATCATACAACAGGTGAACTATCAAGAAAGGTCCAGCTGCCGAATTGGTGATCAACCGGACTTCCAAATCCTGTGGTCCTCCGCCCAAATCGGTGAGGACCGGGTCAAGGTCCTTTAAGCTGGCAAGCAGATCGTCTTTATGCTTCAAAATTAATCTCTCGGCCGCTGCGAGATCATCCAGATCCAGAACCTGCAGCTGGCCGATCATCACTGGATCGGAAGCATGGGCGGTAAACCCGCCACCTTCCCGGGCGAGTTTCGCCATAAACGAGGCACCAGCAACCACAGAAGGCTCTTCTACAACCATCGGAACTAACACATCCCTTCCATTAACCTGGAAGTTTAAGGCAATCCCCAAAGGAAAGCTGAACTTGCCGATGACATTCTCAATCATATTTTCCGCAATATCCAGCGGAAGACCCCCCTCCCGGTCCAAATTTTCCAGATCATTTAACGTCAGGAATCCACGCTCGATCAGCACTTGACGCCGTTTTTCAAGGGGTAAATCATAAAAACCCTTGATTCGGGAACTTTTTTTCTCTTTCTCCATAAAAAAATACCTTTCTGAAGAATAGTTCAGTGGTAACTTACTTGGTCGCTTATAACGATAAGATATCAAGACTAGCAAAAACTATCAAAATCAAATCAGATAAGGTAAAATGTCTTCTGGATAATAACTATGGCCCAAAAAACAAAAAAGGAATTAGAAGATCAAATCGGGTCTTTATATCAGGTAAGCAAAAACCTTGTCCAGGATTTATCCCTGGAAACTGTATTATGGCGCATTGTGCGCCTGGCACAAGAACAGGTTGAAGCGGAATATGCAGCCCTGGCAATCCGGGATAAAGATGGAAAAGTAGTTAATTTCATTCATACCGGCATGTCTGAGGAAGAAATCAGCCTGATGCCGCACCCTCCAAAAGGCAAGGGCTTGCTGGGAGAGCTGCAAAACAAACATGAGGTAATACGGATCCCGGATATCAAGAAAGATCTCCGCTACCGCGGCTTCCCAAAATTCCATCCGGAAATGACGACGATGCTGGGGGTTCCTATCATCTCCGGGAAAAAAATCCTGGGGCAGATATACCTGACCAATAAAATTAACGCTTCCGAGTTCACTGGGGACGATGAGCGGTTAATGAAAACGCTGGCCGCCTATGCGGCAGTAGCAATCACCAACACCCAGTTATACAACCGCATCCTCAAACGGGATAAAACCCTTAACCAGCAGTATGAAGATCTGTCACTGATTAATGACCTTGCCCAAGGCATCGCCGGATCCTGGGATATCAAGGAAATCATGAGGCGGACATTAAAATATGTTCTGCAATACCTGGATATCGAAACCGGTGAAATTTTCCTTAAAGACCGGGGTGGCAAGGATTTAAGATTATCCCTTCTCAGAGGGGATGATTTTGAGGCTTTTTACACCAAAAGTGTCTTCCGGATTGGCAACGGAATTGTGGGCAAAGCAGCTGGTTTAAATAAACCTCTGGTAGTTTATAACCTGGATTCAGACCCTCGGATCCTCCGGCCTGCCATTGCTGAAGCAGGCTTTATCTGCCAGGCAATAATTCCCCTCCAAGCTCCGCGTGAGGTGGTGGGCGTAATGACTCTTTCCAGCAAAAAGGATCTAGTGTATTCAGCCCGGGAGTTGGATTTACTGGCGACGATTGGGATGTGGACCGGAACGGCTATCCAGAATGCCCTGCTCCAGCAGCAGACTAAACACCTTGCTGTGCTTGAGGAACGAGAAAGGATCGGCATGGATCTCCATGACGGGATCATCCAATCCTTGTACTCAATTGGACTCACCCTGGATTACGTCAAAGCCATTATCCAGGAAGACCACACAGAAAGCCTGGAGAAACTGGACTTTGCCACCCATGGAATTAACAGCACAATCACCGATATCCGCACTTTTATCTCTGATTTACGTCCCCGGCAAATGCAGGAAAACAAAACTTTTATAGAAAATTTGGATATTTTACTCAAGGAATTTGAAACCAACTCAAAAATATCTAGCAATATACAGGACGAGATCAAGACTCCCCTTAATATCAATTACCAGAATACTGTGGCATTATTCCGCATCGCTCAGGAATCTCTCTCCAACTCTGCCCGGCATTCAAAAGCCACGAAAACTGATCTTCGGCTCTGGGAAGAGGATGGCAAAGTATATCTGCAAATCGTGGATAACGGCATTGGGTTTAATATTGACAAAACCGAAGCAAATCTAGGTCATGGGCTCGCCAATATGCAGCGCAGATCACGGAAAGCCGGGGGGGGAATTCAAATCGATTCTACTCCCAACAAAGGCACTAAAGTTCTTGCCTGGGTTCCCAAAGAAGACAGTTAGAAAACAAAATATTACCGGCAATAATCCGATCATCCACGTTCTCTTCGGCTGCACTTCTCCCCACTCAGAACAGGTTGGCTATATCTAAACCATTATTGGCAAAAGCTTTGCTTATTTTCCAGGTGCTCTATATTCATTTCCTATTCCAATAATCGCAACAAGTTTTCTCGTGTCAAAAGTTGAATCTCGGCTTCCTTCTCCAGAAACGGCGCGACGTCCTCAAAGACCTGCTCCCAGGGCAGCTCAGTCACTTTCTGACGAACCACATCACGCCAGGTATTTACTGTCAACTCATTTCCCTGCCAACCAGTTTGCAGGAGAGCATTATTCAAAAGAACCAAATTTGGTTCCGGCCAATTCCGGTTGCTCAGGTACCAGAAGAGATCATAGATATCTCGCCCTTTTACGTAGTCTCGCTGCAGCAACGCGTGGAGTTTCCCTGCCAGCAGCGACGCCCGATCATGATGCTGCAATTGCAAAGCCACGTGACGCCTGACGACGGTAGTTTCCAGACCTGCACCTGCTGGAGGTCGAGTATCCACTTCAAGTTTGACGGCCAATACCTGATTTCGCTGCTGAGACAGACCCAGTTCAAAAAACAAACCTGGAAAACGAACAAATGCGGAGTGAACAATTAGTTTGGTATTGAGTTTTAAGCTAATCTGGTAGGTTTCCTTTTCAAATTCCCGTTTGGCTTTTTCAAGGACTTTCTTAAAATCAAAACCTTCCGATTGACGTTCCAGCGTGAAATCCAGATCCTCAGAAAAACGCGGTAGGTCAAATAAAAAACGAAGTGCTGTCCCTCCCTGAAACGCCAGAGGGACCATCCCCCCCTGGTACTGCAACTGTTCCAATATTCGCGCCTGGAGGTACTCCCTAACTATATTCTGCGCCTGGATTGGCGAGTCAGCCCGCTCAATCTGCTGTTTAAGATAGATCTTCATAGTCAGTTTCTTCTATAGTGATCCGGAGAATATGTTTTGCAGCTCTTTTCAATTTGGGGCTATCCGATTTTTCGGCAATTTCGTTTAGCGCGGTCGGAGCAAACTGCTCTAGATTTTGTAAACGCAGGCTTTGTAAATAAGAGATTGAGTCCCCACCTGGGTGCAGGTAAACCAGATCAAGGAGCGCTTTTTCCGGAGAAGCAAGATAGGCTTCCTGTCCTTTCCCCAGGTCTACCAGATTAAATGCAAAAAACCGTTCCTTTTTGACACGGCGGAACCGATATTTCCCCAGCGGAGTATCGAATTCCTGGGGGCGATCTGAGGTCACGCTGGTGGTCACTGGAACGTATTCCGGAATTATTCCGTAGTATGCCAGTGCGGATTGCAGGCTGACATATGACGGACGCACCAGCTGGTTAGCCACTAAAAATGGATGTGGTTTAACCTGTTGGTATGGTGATGCCAGAGCATACAAACCTCGGCGGAGTTGATAGATCTTGCCGGCATTGGTCCAGCGTACCAGCTGCCGTCGGATATGATCCGGATCAACTTCTCCTGCTAGCAGCAACCCGGTATGAAATATCGGCTCCTTACCTACAATCCGCAGCATTTTATCAAATTCCATACGCTTATTTTGCCACAAATGGCAAATTATTGCAATAGTTATGGTGTGCTAGGTTTATTCTTTGAAATTTTTCCTAAAAAACTTCTATCCCATATGATACATTTGACTTGCTGTCAGACGCCTCTACAGATACAAAATTTGTCG
>CBDVDO010000022.1:0-11518 GCA_965372765.1 uncultured Anaerolineales bacterium | reverse complement strand
CCAATTCTCTTCACGGTAGATACCAAACACGTCTTTCATTACCTCAGTTATTTCACCCAGTGTAGCATAAGCATGGACTGCTTCCAAGATATGCGGCATGGTGTTTTCAGTTCCCTGGCAGGCAATGCGTAGCCGGTCCAATTTTTGCCCCACGCGCCCTTGATCCCGATCTTGCTTAACTTTCTTGATCCGGCTGACTTGATTCCGGAAGCCTTCTGGATCCATTTTCAGCAAAGGAATTTCCGGCTCTTTTTCATCGAGATAAGCATTAACGCCAATTACCTGCCGGACTTGCTGGTCGATCTCCCTCTGATATCGGTAAGCCGAATCTGAAATTTCTCCCTGGAAAAAACCAACCTCAATTGCCGGCAGCACGCCGCCCAGATCCTGGATTCTTTCAAAATAGGCATAAGCCTGCTTTTCCATTTTACTAGTCAGCGCTTCGAGATAATAGGACCCGCCTAGCGGATCCACGCTGTTAATTACGCCGGATTCCTCCGCAATGATCTGCTGGGTCCTGAGGGCAATTGTAGCTGCGCGTTCTGATGGAAGGGCTAGCGCTTCATCCATGCTGTTGGTATGGAGAGACTGCGTACCTCCCAGTACAGCTGCCAACGCCTGCACAGCCACTCTGACAATATTAATCTCAGGTTGTTGGGCTGTCAGGGAAACGCCGGCTGTCTGGGAATGGAAGCGCATCAACCAGGAACGGGGATTCTCTGCCTTGAATGTATGGCGGATTTCTTTTGCCCAGATTCTCCGCGCTGCCCGGTATTTTGCAATTTCCTCAAAAAAGTCGTTGTGCGCATTAAAGAAAAACGACAGGCGGGGAGCAAATTCGTCGATATCCAGACCCCGGTCAAGCGCCCAGCGTACATATTCAAAACCATCCGCAAGGGTAAATGCCAATTCCTGGACTGCAGTAGATCCGGCTTCCCGGATATGATACCCGGATATGCTGATTGTATTCCAGAGGGGAACTTCCCGGGATCCAAAAGCTATCGTATCCGTTACCAACCGCATAGATGGATCTGGCGGGAATATATATTCTTTTTGGGCGATATACTCTTTTAATATGTCGTTCTGAAGGGTGCCTCGCAGTTGATCACTTTTCACACCTTGATTTTCTGCAGCAGCGATATACATAGCCCAGATGATCGCCGCCGGGGAATTAATCGTCATACTGGTAGATACCTGATCCAGGGGCAGTCCGTCGAGCAGCATCTCCATATCTTTTAAAGAAGAAATTGCCACACCACACCGTCCAAATTCCCCCTCAGCCTCAGGTGCATCTGTATCAAATCCCATCAGGGTTGGCATATCAAATGCCACAGAAAGACCAGTTTGCCCTTGTTTCAGCAGGTATTTAAAACGCTGATTGGTTTCCTCGGCAGTGCCGAATCCCGCGAACATTCGCATGGTCCACTGACGGGAGCGGTACATGGTTGGGTGAACACCGCGGGTGAACGGATATAAGCCCGGATAACCTATTTCCTCATCGAAGCTGCTGCCGTCAAGGTCTGCAGGCGTGTACAACCGGTTGACAACTTCCGAGCTTGTTGTAATGAATTCTTCCCGGCGTTCTGGAAACCGGTCAAGGCTGGACTGGAGTGTTTCCTTCTTCCACCGCCCTATGTTTTCCTGGAGTTCTTCTGATTCCTGCTGGTCAGACATGCCTGGCTCCTTGCTTGATACTCAAACTGATACCTAGAAATTATAGCACTCTTTAGGACCCCTTGATTCCCTCCACCCGGGCAGCGAGCCTACATCATCATTCATAAAAGAATATGCGCTGGGGGTTATTTGGTATACTACCCACATGCCAAAATCCACGCACGATGACGACGCTTCTGCGGAACTAATTTATGATTTACGGCAGGCAGTTCAGGAAGTCGCCTCCGATAAAATCACCCGTCTTTTGTACAGCACTGACGCCAGCATTTACCAGATAATGCCGGTTGGTGTGATCTGGCCCAGGGACAAAGACGAAGTCGCAGCAGTGGTTGAAATCGCCCGGAAACACAACACGCCAGTACTCCCCCGCGGCGCTGGAAGCAGCCTCGCCGGACAGGCAATTGGCAAGGCATTGATCATGGATTTTTCGCGGCACATGGACCAGGTTCTTGATCTCACCCCGGAACAAAACAGCGTGACGGTCCAACCAGGAGTTGTGCTGGGAACCCTAAACCAGAGACTCAAGGTGCATGGCCTGATGTTCGGACCCGATCCAGCCAGCGCAGACCAGGCGACCGTGGGAGGCGTGATTGGAAATAACGCGACCGGCGCCCATTCCATCCTCTATGGTATGGCACACGACCATCTGCTTGAAATTGAAAGTGTGCTCTCAGATGCTTCCCTGGTCAATTTTAAAGCAGTAAACAAGAATGAATTAAAGGCCAAAGGGCTGCAGAATTCCCTGGAAGGAGAAATTTACCGCGCACTTCCATTAATTCTGGATCAATACCAAGAAGCTATCTCATCCCATTACCCTGATACGTTCAGAAATGTTGCTGGATATAATTTGAATGTTCTCGCCCGACAGGATAAGATCAATCCCACCGTTCTCCTGGCTGGTTCAGAAGGAACCTTAGGGGTTATCACCTCCGCCACGCTTAACCTTGTCCCCCAACCCAAAAACACCTTCCTCTACCTGGTTCACTTCCCTGACCTGAAAGGAGCCTTGGAATCTGTACCCGCCATTTTAGAAACCAACCCCAGCGCAGTTGAATTAATCGACCGTATGTTAATTCAACTCGCAAAAGCAAACCCTGCCTACCGATCCTTGTTGTCCGCTATCCAGGGAGATCCGGCAGCAGTCTTAGCTGTTGAATACCAGGGAGAGGATGCCGGTCAACTTTCTGGCAATGAAGAATTTTTGTCCAATTTCGGATTTACTATCCCGCTGCCGGGTAAAAACCAACAAGATCAAATCTGGAAAGCGCGGAAAGTAGGGTTGGGGATCCTGCAGAGCAAACGTGGTGACGCCAAACCCACTGCCTTTATTGAAGACGCAGCTGTACCGGTCAAGCATCTGGCATCATATGCCCTGGAAATTAAACGGTTCGCCAACGAAATCGGAGTGGGCTCCATTGCCTTTTATGCCCATGCCAGCGCTGGCTGTCTGCATATTCGGCCCCAGGTAAATCTAAAAAATGAAAATGGACTGAAACAAATGCGATTGCTGGCAGAAAAATCCCTGGAATTGGTGCTTAAATTCGGGGGCACAACCAGCGGTGAACATGGTGAAGGCATTGCCCGCGGAGAGTTTATGAAGCAGCTTTATGGACCTGAACTCACCGAGGCTTTCCGGCAGGTTAAGGAAACTTTCGACCCTGATTATCTGTTTAATCCAGGCAAAATTATCGATCCACCTCCCATGGACAGCAGCCATCTCTTGCGCTACGGACCAGATTACCGGGCCCTTCACAAACCACAAAAAACTCTGCTGGATTTTCAAAATGACCAGGGATTTGACCGGGCGGTGGAAATGTGCAACGGCGCCAGTGTCTGCCGTCAGCTTGAGGGCGGAGTAATGTGCCCATCTTTCCAGGCATCCCGGGATGAAAAACACAGCACTCGCGGACGAGCCAATCTGCTGAGAGCCGCCATGACAGGAAAACTGGGTCCGGAAGGGATGGTATCCAGCGACCTTTATGCAGCCCTGGATCTTTGCCTTTCCTGCCAGGCTTGCCTGAATGAATGCCCCTCCGCTGTGGATATGAGCAAGTTAAAGGCTGAGTTCCTCTACCAGTATTACCGGGTTCACGGAATCCCGATCAGGAACAGGATCTTTGCGAACATTGCCCCAATCAGCAAACTCGCTCAACCTTTCTCCTTCCTGGTGAATCCTATTCTAAAAGGACCCGCGCGGCGCCTGCTTTCGGTTGCTGGAATCCATCCAGACAGGGAAATGCCGCCATTCGCTGGAGAGACATTTACTTCCTGGTATGGAAAACAATCCCGGTCAGAGCGCTCGCAAAAAAACCAGCAGGTGGTGTTCTTCTATGACACCTACCTGGAATACAACTATCCCCACATAGGACAGGCAGTGGTTAAGATTTTTGAAAAAGCCGGGGTGGATCTAATTGTGCTCAACGAAAAAGTTGATTCCGGCAGGCCTGCTTTTTCTAAAGGCATGCTTGAAAAAGCCAGAAAGCTTGCATTACAAAACCTGGAGATCCTGGCACCCTATGCTGAAAAAGGTATACCCATCATCGGCTGCGAACCCAGCGTTGTGGTGATGCTGAAAAAAGAATATCGAGATTTAGTTCCAGGTTCCGGGTCGGATCTAATTGCCGATTCAGCCCTGATGGTAGAGGAATACCTTATCCGGGAAATCGAGGCTGGCAAAATTATATTCCAATTTGATGGACAGCCCCGCCGTGTGCTCTACCACGGTCACTGCCAACAAAAAGCAAATTTTGGAACTGAGGATACACTTAAATTGCTGGGATTAATCACGGACTGCAGAGTAGAGGAAATAGAAGCCGGATGCTGCGGCATGGCTGGCGCTTTTGGATACGAAAAAGAACATTATGAATTTTCATTAGAGATCGCAGAATTAGCACTTGCGCCAAAAGTGCGCGAAGCAGATCCCGAGGTAATCATCTGCGCCTCAGGAACGTCCTGCAGAGAACAGATTCAACATACTGCGGATCGAGAGGCAATTCATCCCCTGGAAATATTTGCTAATGCCATTATATAAAACTACCAGGGGGAGAACCCTGAAAGTCTATTCCTGGTGGATACGCTATAATAAAGCCAGCTGCAACAATCCTTTAAGAAGATAGAAGGAAGAGGAGACCTTGTGAGTTCAAAAAAACGTACTGGTTTTGGATCTTATCCACTGCGCTACCTGGCGCTGGGCCTGCTCATGAAAGGGCCAGGACACGGCTATCAGCTTGATCAAATCCTGGCTGAAAAGTTTGGGATGATTTGGAAAGCCGGTCAGACCAAGCTGTATGTCACACTCTCCGATCTGGAAAAACAAGGCCTGCTGCGGATAAAACTGGAGCGGCAGAAAAACCGGCCCGACCGAAAGGTCTACCACCTCACAAAGCAGGGACGGGAAACCTTTCTGGATTGGGTGGGGAAACCGGTCCCATCCCTCAGAGCAGCCCGGGTGGAGCTGCTTGCCAAGCTGCGATTTTATAATTGGCTGGTTCTGCCGAACGCTGCCGAGCTAATCCACTCTCAACAGGAGATCTTCCGGGAAATGATCGCCGAATGGGAGAAGGAAAAAGCCGAAGAGAAAGACCCTTTCCTGGGGTTGGTATATGATTTCCGCATCAACCAGGCTCAATTTATCACGGATTGGCTGAAAACCCATCAAAAAGAGATCGTCAAGACGAGTGGAAAACACTGATCAAACGCTAATTTTAAGTGATTCCTTCTCTTTTTTTTAATACCCTATTTGTAAAAATAATATTCTATGGTTAAATAATATAATAATAAACAAAAACTCTATGAAACAAACAAAATACTACTATACAACCCGTGATCTACTGCTGATGGCTGCCCTGGCCGCCCTGGGAGGAATTGCCAGCACTTATGTCAATTTCATCGGTGATTTTTTCCAATCCGTTTTAGGTTTTGCCGGCACAACCCAGTGGGCTGCCGGTCTGCACGTGCTCTGGCTGGTACTGGCGGTTGGGCTCACAAAAAAGCAGGGGGCTGGGACTATCACCGGAATCCTGAAAGGCGCGGTGGAGCTGTTCACCGGTAATACCCACGGCCTGCTGATCCTGCTGGTGAACATTGTAGCCGGTATGTTGGTAGATCTGGGTATGCTGCCGTTCCGGAAGCGAGATCACTGGCTCCCTTATGCCTTTGCAGGCGGAATTTCCTCCGCGTCAAACATCTTTGTGTTTCAGTTATTTACGGCGGTTCCAGCCGATATCCTGACCTATGGAGTCATCGGTTTAATCGCGCTGGTGGCATTTGTATCCGGGGTCATTTTTGCCGGAATCCTCGGGTTTGCTTTGCTGACCACACTGCGCCGTTCAGGTGTCGTAAAAAATCAGGAATCGCGGCCTATGGGGAAAAATGCAATATGGATCCTGCTGGTTGGCGCAGTCTTGCTGGCCGGGGGGATCTTTGGCTATCTGAAAATTGCCCGGAGCGGCACAGGATCTGTAGCCATCACCGGTGCGGTTTCTTCGCCCTATGAGTTCACGGCCGGGAAGGACCCCCTTCAGGAAAAGAAGGTTGAATTTATACAGGGAGGTATCACTGTCGCCTATCGGGGTTATTCGCTGCAAAAGATACTTGAAGGAGCAGAACCTGATCCGGACGCCAACTATATCACCTTTGAGGCCTCAGATGGATACACCTTTTACATATCCGCTGAGGAATTATCCAGGAATTCAAACTTGATTCTTCAGTCTCAGGGGAAGAGAGAAAACCTGGTTTACTCCCTAGTGGGCCCTGAAAGCAATAAGGCCTGGGTCAACGGGGTAGTGGAAATTAAAGTTGTTAAAGCAGGAGCGCTGCTAATTGAAATCAATGGGGAGGAGTTTATATTTAACGCTGTGGATTGGACCCAGGAAATGGACAGCACTAATCTGGATGCCGGTTATGGTTCGAAAAAGTACCAGGGTGTCCCGCTCAGGCTTGTCCTTGAATCCATCTCTTTACCCGCCAATTCCACAGAGGTGGTCTTTAATAGCAAGGAAGGGAATCAGGCAACCCTCCCTGTAGAACAAGTCTGGAGCGATGATGGCATCCGGATTTTCATCATCCTGGATGGAGGAACGATCACTTATACTATCGCCCACCTGGATGGTGAAGTATACCTCTCCGGTGTGGAGCAAATAACCCTGCAATGATCAGTCTGAGAGATTTCAGCTATCGGTACAGGGGAAGCAATCGCTACGCGCTGCAGGATATAAACCTGGATATAAACGAAGGGGAGTTTGTCTTGCTGACCGGACCTTCCGGCTGCGGAAAGTCAACCCTGGCGCTGGCAATCGCGGGATTTCTATTTTCACAATATGATGGGGAAATATCGGGCCAGGTAGAAGTAAACGGGATGGATCCCAGCAGGGAGCCAATTTACCAGATTTCTGATGTTGTTGGACTGGTCCAGCAAAACCCGGAAGACCAATTCTGCACTTTGATGGTCGAGGATGAAATTGTCTTTGGGCTGGAAAATAGAAAGCTCCCTCCGGAAAGAATTGGGGAACTCTTGACCTGGTCGCTGGATGCTGTGGGGGCTGAACACCTGCGCGCGCGTCCCTTGAGCACTCTCTCGGGCGGTGAAAAACAGAGGATTGCCCTGGCAGCTATTCTTGCAGCCCAACCCAGGGTAATCGTATTTGATGAACCTACCTCCAATCTCGATCCCCCTGCCACACAGGAGATCTTTGAAATTATCTTAGAACTTCAGCAGAAAACCAATCTAACTGTTCTGGTAATTGAACACAAGCTGGATTTCCTGGGTCGGGCAAAACCGCGGCTGATAGAGATGGGTATGGGAACCATACTGGAGCAGCAGTCAGATCGGAGATATAACGGTGACCTGGAAATCCTCCCTCCGATTTACAGCGGTTTACCCCCTTCCCCGTTATTCGAAGTTGAGGGTCTCTCTGCTGTCTACGAAGAAAAAACTGTCTTATCTGGGGTCTCTTTTAAACTAGCCAAGGGCGAACTGGTCAGCCTGATGGGGGATAACGGATCTGGAAAAAGCACCCTTTTATTGAGCTTAATGGGATTGGTGGAGCGATCACAGGGCAGCATAAACTTTCAGGGCAAGCCGTTGGAGGATACCAAATTATCAGTCCTCGGCAAAGACATAGGCCTGGTTTTCCAGAATCCTGACCACCAACTGTTTGCTTCATCCGTCTGGGAGGAGGCAATCTTAGGAGCGCAAAATTTCAAGCTTGATCCCATTGATTATGAAAGCCACACCCGATCACTGCTTCACAGGGCTGGACTGACTGATAGAGAAGCGGATCATCCCTACAGGTTGAGCTATGGAGAGAAACGGCGTTTGAACTTGATTTCTGTGCTCTCTTACCAGCCGGCAGTATTGCTGTTGGATGAGATTTTTATCGGACAGGATCGCGACAATGCTGGATTTCTGTTGGATTTGCTGTGCGAATATGTTGAGCAGGGCGGCAGCGTGATTATGGTGAATCACAATCCATCCTATTACCCACATGTATCGACCCGGGTGTTATTTTTATCCAGGGGAACCCTGGAAATCGATGAGCCCCTGGTAGAGGGTTTAGCCGCGTTGAAAAAGATGGGAAAAGAAGCCTATTTACCCGGTGGTGGAGTATGAAACCGCGGATTATCTACCATCCCGGAACATCTCTCCTTCATACTCTTCACCCGCTGATGAAGGTTGCCTGGTTGGTGACATTAACCGGGCTGGTGTTTGCAATCCAGCATCCTGGATTCAATCTGGGCCTAACAATTCTCTTGCTGAGTTTTTTCCCCTTACTGGGAGTAAAACTCACCGAGATGCGCGGCGCGAGAGCTCTTCTGGTGACTGCCCTGCTGATTGCCCTGCTGCAAATCCTCTTTGTCGACAGCGGAAACCTGATAGGGCAGCTTGGGCCGCTTGAGATTACCGGCGACGGAATCAACCGGGGGATCTATCTGGCCGCCCGTTTCCTGACTGTGATTTTATTAGGCTACCTATTCGTGTTAACTACCTCACCCAACGAGCTGGCTTATGCCTTAATGCGGGCAGGGTTGCCCTACCGATTTGGTTTTACCCTTGTCACCGCCCTGCGCATGATCCCGCTCTTTGAGCAAGAAGCGTTGATTGTCTACCGGGCTCAACGTGTTCGGGGTGTTACCTACCAACTGAAAGGTCTCAGGGACCTGTTAAAATCCGTTAATTCTCTCTTGCTGCCAATGCTGGTCTCAGCAATGAGCAAGGTGGACGCTCTTGCCATATCCATGGAAGGCCGCTGCTATGGCAAGTATCCCACCAGGACATATTATAGAATCCGAAAAACCACCCGGGGGGACATTCTGGCAGGAATGGGACTGGTATGTTTAATTACTGCCGTCATCGTTATAAAAACAATGGAGGGCTAACTTTGTCTGGAAAAAAAGCGCGGAGGGTATTTGTATGGTTGGGGGCCAGTCTTGCTGCCCTGGTTTTAATCGCAGCTGGGTTCCTTGCAGGGTGGAAACAGGGATTGCCGATTCGCTTGGTGAGTCATTATTCCCTGGAGATGCTAAAGCATGAAGTGGTTACCATGAACGAGTGTGCTGAATGCCATGAAGGAGAGGATTTTCACAATTGTTCCACCTGTCATGATGAACATGGAGCAATTGAATTTGCTGACCTGCCGTTCTTTAACCAGATCACTTTCACTGGAGATGTTCCACAGCCGGGGTTTGTGAAGGTCAACCAGGTGCTGCCGTACAGGGATCACCCGAATACTCATCTCAATCTGCTGGATTTCCTGGAGGGGCAGGGTGTGACCGAGTTTGAGAGCGTCACTCTTCTTTCCAACGATGGCGGAATAATCACTATCCAGAAAGAGAATATTACAGAGCAAGCCATGCTGCTTCCATTCAGTGATGGGATCCGGTTTGCCGCTGAAGATCTGCATGTTTCTACCTGGCTGAAAGGGCTGACAGGAATGATAGTGGTTGGTAAAGATCAAAACCTGACCATCAACGGTGAAGATACTTCCATAGGCAGACTGATGCTAGGACCTACCCGAAAGGTTATTGTTGAGCAAGCCAAGGTGATGTTTGCCAGTCCGGATGATGGAGAAATCCGGGACGCGGAGACCGCCTTCCTGGTCTGGGGAGCTGCGCTGACTGATTTATTTGCAGGGGAAAAATACAGCCTGGTAAAAGTGAATGATGAAAATGGGGAAACTCACGAGTTCACCTTCGAAGAAATTAAGTTTGCTGTGCTTGTTTCAACTCCTGCTGGAACTACCCTGGTGCTGCCGGAAAGGGCAAGGTCTGGTTGGATAACCGGGGTGGTCAAAGTGAGGACGGAGTAATTATGAACAGGATTTCTCGTATATTACTGTCATTGTGTTTATTAATTGCTGTCCTGTTGAGCGTTGGCTGCGTTCAACAGTGGGAATTTACGCTGAATGGACCGGAGGGTGAAGTTTACACTCTGGACAACCAGGCCTGGGAATCATACTCGCGTTTTCGAACAGAGTTCGCTGATGAGGTCATTTCGCTGGAGCAAATCCTTTACGGGTTCGGATTCCGGGTGATTGACCTGGTTATCCTTGTTGATCAACAAGAAACCATTATTGAGTTTGATTGGCCTGAAGTTGCCGGGAGCGCCTGGCTGCGGAATGATGGTCTGGTTCTGATAAACGGCATAGAATACCAACCCCTTTCACTGACGATTGAACCTTCACCCTGGGTTCCCCAGGTGGAAGGTTGTATATGTGATATCGCGCCCACCGTGGCGGCAGCCTTGGGGATAAGACCTCCTGAGCTGACAGAAGGCAGGGTCCTGACCTCGAAATCGGCGGACCATGTTTTGATGCTTTTCCTGGATGCTTTTGGGTACATCCGCTACCAGGAATCTCTGGCAGCTGGTTTGATTCCGGTTATGGGCGGGCTGGATCCTCCCCTGCTCGGACTGACAACCTATCCGCCTATTACGACTGTTTCTACCGCATCCCTGCTAACAGGGGCGGAGCCGCCAGTTCATGGAGTAGAAACCCGCGGAATACGGATAACTGACCATCAAACTCTGTTTGAAAACGCGGAAGCAGCCGGTCTGCGGGTGGTCGCAGTAGAAGGGGAAGCGCTTGCGTTTAATCTCAAGGGGTCTGAGATGAAGCTCTCTGGAGACAGGGATGGGAATGGGGGCACCGATGATAATGTGTTGTCCAATGCTTTAGCAGTACTTGATGAAGGTATACCGGATTTGTTTTTCGTTCATTTTCACGGGATTGATGATCTTGGGCACAAATTGGGTCCTGGAACCCCTGGTGAAGAGGAAAAAATCAGGGAGGTAGACCTGGCGGTCGGGCAAATTCTTGAGCGGCTTCCAACCGGCACACTGATTATCATCTTCGCGGATCACGGCATGCACAAAGTGGCTGAGGAGGGAAGGATCGGCAATCACGGCCATCTCATCCCCCGGGATATGCTGATTCCGATCTGGATCACAATCAAGGAATAATTTACTCAATCCTAATAATAAAGAGGAGATGAAAGCATGAAATATAAAAAGTGGGTTTTTTTAGGGCTTGCAGTCGTACTGCTGCTGAGTTTAACGGCCTGCGGTTCCGGTGTTCCCAAAGTGGAATGGGAGCTCAAGATCAGCGGGGATGTGCAAACCCCCCTGACATTCACCTACGACGACTTGGCTTCCAGAGAAATGGTTGATTTAACTGAGATCCTGATGGCAAAATCCGTCGGTGAAGACGAGGTGACCTCCTGGAGCGGAGTGGATCTATCCACATTACTCAGTGAAGCTGGAGCAGAGGATTTCGCCACCATCACCGTTATAGCCGTGGATGGATACGCGATTGAAATTTCAGCTGACGAGCTGACTGACGCCATTATT
>CBDVDO010000021.1:0-11760 GCA_965372765.1 uncultured Anaerolineales bacterium | reverse complement strand
GCATCCATCACAGCGATTGGGAAACCATTATCTGGATCATTCAAGATAAGAAGACCGCTTATGTAGGGGAGGTTCATCTTTTGATTATCCGGGTAGCCGGATACCCATTTCATCCCTGCAGATTGAAGTTTCGGGATATAGGCAGGCATGGCATGGATGAAAGCATCCTGGCGGGTGTGAATTCCCGGTTTGGGAGGCATCTCAACCCGGCCTTCCCCCTTTTCCTTAAACATGTCTTCCAGGGAATTGATGATCTCAGTCATCCCCATCTTGACCCCTTCAACATCCTTCCGGCTGAGATACAAAAATGTATTTTCAATCATGTCCTTACCTCTCATTACCTAGGTGAAAAATGAACCAACAAAAGAGATAATCTATCCGCCTTGTGCCCCAGATGTATTTACGCCTGGCATTTTGTCTCGCAGTAGCCCCTTTCTTTTGTTGCCTAACCAGAGTATAGCATAATGGTTTTTAACAACCGAATTGCATTTCCAGGTCTAAACTTGCGAATACTCGATCGAAGGGAACTCGGAAAAAAATGTTTCTCAGAAATAAAAACTATTACTTATCGACAGTGAAGTTATGTTTTTTCTGCAGCAAATCGAATAACCGATTAATTTCATCCAGGCGTCCCGTTTCATCCCAGCTCAGTTCTGCCTGGATAATTTTGCTCAATTCCCGAATAAGCTCATTGGTGATTTTACCTTCCATAGCAATCAAAGATCTCCGCAGTA
Organism: uncultured Anaerolineales bacterium; assembly: GCA_965372765.1. Taxonomy (GTDB): domain Bacteria; phylum Chloroflexota; class Anaerolineae; order Anaerolineales; family UBA11858; genus B10-G9. The sequence continues at coordinate 11,026 of CBDVDO010000021.1, read as the reverse complement.
AGAAATCGTCCAGGTGGATGACTTTCTCATTCCGCAGAATGAAGATAATCTCAGCTTGAGTATAGTCTGGCAGCGATTGTAAAGGATTATCAGAAGCCTGCCCGGCTGCAAACAGAGCAAATTCGGAAGCTCGGGTTCCGTAACGTGTAAACCAGGTTTTTAATATCTCCTTGTCTACATCTGTCTGGCGATGCAGGTTGGTGAGCCAGCGGTCGATTTCCTGTTGAGATCTTGGATAATCTTTGCCCCCGCCTGAAGAATGCGTGCGGCTGTCAACTACCCGTTTCAGGTTCAGAAAGCCAAGTGTTTTATTTGTGACTTGCTCCGCAAAAGAGCGGAAGGTAGTCCACTTGCCGCCGACGAGGTTAAAAATGGGATAAATTCGTTCGCTGGTCGGTTTGATCACTTCAATCCGGTGATTACGTGTTATTTGACCTGTTAATCTGGCTTTTGCAGTAGGTAGTGGACGCACTCCTGAAAAACGAAAAACAATTTCCGCTGGTTTTACCGCAATATTTGGAAAGATATGCTGGATCATTTTTAGGAAGTATCCTTCTTCTTCGGGGGTGCAAACGGCCTCATCGGGTTGGCTGCAATAGATATCTGTTGAGCCTACCAAAACGCGCTCTCCTAATCGGCACATCATTACATAACGTCCATCACTATTTTCAAAAAACAATAGATACTCGTTGAGCGCATCATACAAACACGAGTTGTTGATGACGATATGCGAACCCTTTGTGCCTCCAATGTAGTTTGTAGGTTGGCCAAGCGTTGTGTTGACATCATCTATCCACGGTCCGGTTGCGTTTATTAAAACTTTGGGCTGCACAAACAGTTTTTCTCCGCTCAAAGCATCTGATAGCACAATACCATTATCCTGGCATCCGGTTAAGGATACGTAATTAAGTGCGTGTGCCTTCGGGCAGAGTTCCTCGGTATCTACAATCATTTCGACGCAAATACGTTCTGCCAGCGCCATTTGGGCATCATAATAGGTAGCTATGCCCAATAATTTTGGGTTGATTCCGGGAAACTGCTGCCTGGCATCAGCACGCTGTAAAAATTTATGCCGGGGGATGGTCCCTTGAGTACTGGTAAAGGCATCGTAAATATATAGACCAATTTTTGTAATAATAGCTCCCCGTTCTGCAGGACGATTGAGCAAGTTTAGAAATTTGAGCGGGGCGTTGAGTAAACCAGAAAACCAATGAAAGAAGGGGATAGCTGATGGTTGAGGGTGAACCGCATGCGGCGCATATTCTAACAACCAATTGCGCTCTTGAACCGATTCGCGAACAAGTTGGAATTCCCTGTTCTCCAGGTAGCGAAGCCCGCCATGCACCATCCGTGATGAGGCTGCGCTGGTCCCTGAACAAAAATCAGCTCGATCAACGAGCAAGACATCCATGCCTTGTAACCCCAAGTCTCGAAAAACGCCGATGCCGTTTACACCCCCACCCAGTATCAAAACACTAACCTTGGGGTTATTATGAATATGGCGAATTATTTCCTTTCGATTCATTTAAAGATTACTCCCAATTCTTGAAAGCTGTTCGATAAACAAATGATTTGGGACTCTTGCCCGCTTGTGAGAAGTGATAATAGACCATTCAATAATACCCTTATTAGATAGCGAGGATAGCGAATAATAGTTTAATTATTGCTTATTCCTCGGAAGAATATTGGAGTAATCGCTCAACTTTTCAGGATAAATGTTTTATATAATGTAAATTAGGTATAGGTAATGCGAATGCGAGATCATATTTCTTCTTTGCAGGCCAGTATATTACAAATATTACTTGATCGAGATGAGCCAATAGCTGCCAATTCGATTGCTGAAATGCTGGATAGCACTGCCAGCACTATCCGGTACCACCTTACGTATCTAAAAGAGTTGGTCCGAAAATCTGGAGGAATACTCTCTGCCCGCCCCAGGGTTGGATATTTTCTGGATATTTCCCCCGCTGATGCGCAGCAGCTGCGTGAAAAACTGCGTTCAAAAGAATTCCAATTTCATTATAACTATTCAGACCGAGTGCCATTGATCTTGTTTGATTTGCTGGTTTCAACAGGCCCTTTAACAATCACGGGATTGGCCAGCCAGATCGGGATATCAAAGGTGACGCTGATCAAAGAGCTGGACAGAGCTGAAACATGGTTAGAAGAACATCACTTATCACTCAACCGGAAAACGCGAACTGGCATTTGGATTGCCGGAGAAGAGAATCATCAAAGACACGCATTGGTGACTTTGCTTTTGGAGATTATCCCTGAAAACGATTTGGTAAATATTTGCCGGTGGGGGTTGTTCTATCCCAGCAAAGAATATATTTGCAGCAGGCATGTACAGAATTATGTGATATCTCATATAAAAGAATGGAACCTGCACGACGCATGGTGGCTGATCCAAAGGATCAGCTATCGCCTCGCCTATCATCTCAGCGATAATCGTTATTTAGTTTTGTTGCTCTATTGGGCAGTAATGATACAACGTGTCCGGCAGGGTTTTGTGTTAGATTTACCCGAAACCATTTTGGCAGCTATGCAAGGAAGTGATGAATGCCAGGCCATCGTGGAAAGCGTAGAAGAACTGGTACGCATACGAAACCTGCATATCCCCGCTGCTGAACTGGCTCATTTTTCGGCTTTACTTCAAACATCACCGCACGGACCATATAACCAGGTGGGGGAAGTTTCAAACGACACCCAGGATCAAGAAGCCATTCAGCTTGCGAATTATTTTGTTCAAAAAGTTAAAGAGCACACTGACTTTTCAATGAGTGATCCAGTGGTTTTCAAACGCTTGTGCAAGCATATAGGGCGTACACTCACACGTGTTAGATATAGCTTGCCGGTTACGAAACCTTTTACTGACGAGATCACAAAAAAATACCCCGAGATGTGGCAGGCAGTTTGCGAGGCCGTTGAAACCGGTGGAGAAAAAACCCAACAATTTCGTCAAGAAGAAATTACCTACATCACTAGGTATTTTATTTTGGCGCAGGAACTTGAAAAGAAAGCTCTGCCCCAGAAAAGTCGACGCGTGATTGTGGCCTGTCCAACGGGGGGAATTTCGATTTGGATGCTGGTCTCCCGCTTCCAGAAAGAATTCCCGGATGTGGAGATCGTGGCTGCGATTTCATTGCGCGATTTGCAGCAACAAGATAAGTCACAGGCCGACCTCATTGTGACAACGGCCCACCATGTTTTCGATAAACAACTGCCTGTGATTACTGTCAGCCCTTTTTTGACCGAGCAAGAAATCGAGCTTCTGAAAATCCAGCTTAATAATTAGATTCAGGAAATCCCTATGCCAGAGATCAATCTCATCATCACCCATCCAGAAGGATTACATGCCCGCCCGGCAGCTGAATTGGTCAAAACAGCCCAGCAGTTTCAGTCAGAAATCGTGGTTGGCCTGGGGAAGTGGGAGGCTAACGCCAAGAGTATTTTAGAAATCCTGACTTTGGGCGCGGACCTGGGGGCTGAAGTGTCCGTTGCCGCCAAAGGAGACGATGCTGAACAAGCAATTGAAGCTATTCGCAAGTTGATTGAAACCAATTTTGGTGATGAGATAGACAAGACTGCAAAAACAGACCAATAGAAGGATGCTGCGACTGGATAGATGATGATCAGCCACTGGCAGTTCAGGATGGTCAGAAATGAGCTCAAGAAGCTCTGCAAATGGAGAGAGCAGGTTTAGCAGCCACTATGGTGCAAAATTTAAAAAAATGGAACGAATCACCTGGAAGGAAAGTGTATGGAAAATACTGATTCGATATTATCGCAGGTCATTTTACACCAAGCCGTTGACTTTGAGCTAAATGGTTTCACACAAAAAGAAGAGGTGATTGAACACCTGGCGGACCTATTGGAACAAGCCGGGGCATTAAATTCGGCCAGTGAGTTCGTTGCTGCCGTATACGAACGTGAAAAACAAGGCCCTACATACATGAACTACCAGGTCGCTTTCCCTCATGGGAAAAGCGCAAGTGTTCTGCGGGCTGCTGTTGCATTTGGACGTTCAAAAAACGGCATTCAGTACGACAACGATTTTGGGGGAGGAGTTGCCAAATTGATTTTTCTCATTGCCATTCCAGAAGATTTGGAGGCAGATGTTTATATTGATGTCCTCAAACGCCTGGCAAGGCTGCTAATGCAAGATGCGTTTCGGGAAGAAGCTTTGCAAGTAGACAGCTACGAAGCTCTGATCGCAGCTGTTAAACGCGGCGAGAAACTGGTGCAAGATTGAGTTGCCCCAGGGTTTGATTAAAGGAGGTGTTTACTTATTGACAATTTGCTAATATTCAGCTCTTATCATACAAATCTTAAGAAAGGAAAAATATATGGCCGATAACACCCTGAAAATCCTCGCCGTCTGTGGTTCTGGAGTTGTAAGTTCATCAATGATCCAAACACGGATCAAGGAAATCTTAGCCGATAGCGGTATTAAAAAAGTGGAAACGTTTGAATTGACGCCAGCCATGGTCAAATCGCATCTGGAGCGCGAAGCTGCCGACCTGGTTGTATCCACAACCAGATTTGCCGAGGAGGATATTGATATTCCCATTATCAATGCTGTACCGCTCTTTTCCGGGATTGGCGAGAAAGAATTTATTGAAGAATTAGTGACTGTCGCAAAACAAATTATGCAGCAAAAAGGAGAATGAAGATGGATGGAATTCTTGGTTCGTTAAGTACGATTTTCGATACCTTCGGTTCAGCCGTATTTGTACCGATAATGCTCTACATCATTGCTATGGCGTTAGGTACAGGCCATAAAAAAGCCTTTTTCTCAGCCGTATATGCTGGTGTCGGTCTGGTTGGCTTCGGGTTTGTGATTAATGCCTATATCCCGCTAATCATCCCTGCCGTGCAAAGTATGGTTGAAGTCACTGGCATTCAACTTGATATTGTTGATATTGGCTGGCAAGCTACCGCGGTAGTTGCCTATGCAACAAAAGCCGGGATGCTCTTTTTAGGTGTCGGCTTGTTATTCCAGATTGCACTCTTCCTGCTTAAATGGACCAATATCTTCCAGCCAGGTGATTTGTGGAACAACTACTCATACATGGTCTGGGGATCATTGATCTACGTTGCCACCGACAATATGTGGTTGGCTCTGGCTTGTATGTTGGTTATGAACCTGTACAGTTTGCTATTCTCTGAGGTTCTTCAGAAACGCTGGTCAACATACTACGGTTACGAAAACTGCACCATTATCCAGCTGCACCATGTTGGCGCTGTGCCGTTTGCCATCGGTATGAACTGGATTTTCAACAAATTGGGCCTATCAAAGATACGCTGGTCTCCTGAGAATATCAAAGAGCGCCTGGGTTTCATTGGTGAGCCTGTCATGCTTGGGCTGATTTTAGGCTTATTGATTGGTTTCCTTGGCAACTTAAAGTCATTAGGCACGTTGGCTGCCTGGGGCAATATCATGACCATTGGTATCTCGACTGCTGCAGTTATGGCGGTCTTCCCTCGTGTAGCTGGTCTGTTCTCTCAAGCATTCACGGCGATCACCCAGGCTGCCCGAGAACGCTCAGTCAAGGACGGAACTCGTGAGATTTACATCGGCGTGAATGACGCGACCGGTTATGGTGAACCTGCCACCCTGATTTCGGGTATCCTCTTGATCCCGGTTATTGTTGTGGTCGCTGCCATCGTCCCCGGCAACTCAATTCTTCCCTTGGTGGACCTGATTGCCCTGCCCTTCATGGTCGAGGCCCTGGTAGCCATCATGAATGGTAACATCTTCAAGGTGGTTGTTTCTGGTACAGTCTGGTTCAGCATGGGACTTGTCGTTGCTACCAAGTTCTCCGGCTTGTTCACCCAGGTTGCTTCTCAATTTGGCGTTGAATTGCCCAGCCCAGACGCACTGGTGACCAGCTTCGGCATCCTGACGAAACCGATCTTTGGCGGGTTGATCTTCCCGGCCTTCCTTAACCAAAGCTGGTTATGGATTGCGGTCTTGCTGATTGTTTACTTTGCACTTTGGTTCTGGCTGCGCAAGAACAAAGAAAAAGTACATGAATACCTTGAGCGCACCGCTGACGGTGATGTCCCTGCAGAAGGGTAAAAAAAGAAATATAACGTTTTGAAGAAGCCCTGAAGTGGGAACAAATCATCTGCCCAACACCATTTCAGGGCTTTCTCTGTGTAGTCCGTATCGGTTTGAAGTTTATAACCTATGCCCACGGCGACAGCCGCCCTTATCTGACCCGCAGGTATGGGTTGGACGACATGGTACTGGTTCAGGAAGTCGAGAGTCCAGATATTGCCGAAATCGATCTCCAGGCTGTGTGTCTTGATACAATCCATAGTAAAGCAAAATCGGAGGCCTCATGAGTATTATTCCTTCTTTTCCCCTATCTGTTTCAGGTTCGCGTTTTCGTGTGCGCTATCAAATTCTCGGCGATGAAAAGACAGCCCGCGCCCGAGCAGAAGATATTTGTATCGAACAGACTATCGAGTATCCGGCAGACCTTGTTCCGGAAGGGGGAATTCGGGAACACGTTTTTGGGCGCATTGAAACGTTTGAGCCTACAGGTCCTGATCGGTATGAAACTGTGATCTCTTATGCTGACGAAATCAGCGGCTACGAGTTCCCCCAACTGATTAACGTCATCTTTGGCAATATCAGCATGAAACCTGCTCTGCGCTTGATGGCACTAGACCTGTCGGATGATCTGCTCAGCCACTTTAAAGGTCCCCGTTTTGGGGTTGCAGGGCTGCGGGAATTGATTGGTGAGCCGCAGCGTCCGCTGCTCTTCACCGCTATCAAACCGATTGGTCTCTCGGCTGAACAATTGGCAGATATGGCCTATAAATTAGCGTTGGGGGGATTAGACATCATCAAGGACGATCACGGCATCGCAAACCAGCCTTTTGCGCCATTCAAAGAGCGTGTGACCCGGACCGTGGAAGCAGTTGCCGAAGCAAATGCAAAAACCGGCTTTAATACACTCTATGCCCCGAACGTCACAGCTCCTTCTGAAATTATGCTGGAGAGGATTCATTTTGCTAAAGAAGCAGGGGTGACCGGTTTGATGCTGCTGCCCGGGTATTGCGGCCTGGATTTTGTGCGCCGTGTCGCCGAGGATGATTCCATCAATCTTCCCCTTATCACTCATCCGGCATTTATGGGAACCTTTACTCTCAGCCCGGATTTTGGGGTGGATCACTATGTGCTGCACGGACAGTTGATGCGGCTGGCTGGAGCAGACATTAGCGTGATGCCCAATTATATTGGAAGGTTTTCCTACAGCCCCGACGACTGTCGCAGAATTACGGATGGTTGTGCGGTTCCTATGGGGCAGCTCAAGGCAATTTTCCCCGGCCCGGGTGGAGGAATCAGCCCGGAATCATTTGCAGACATGCTGACAGTTTATGGAAAGGATGTTGCCTATTTGGTTAGCGGTAACCTGCACCGGCAGTCGCCTGATCTAACTCAAAATGCTGCCCGGTTCCGCGAAATAATTGAGACTTTATGATTCCCCTGGCTAAAATCTCTGCTGTTTTGTGGGATATGGATGGTGTCCTGGCAGATACTGGTGAATATCATTACCAGGCAATGGTATCCACTTTGGCTTCATACCGGATAGAATTCAGCAGGGAAAATTACCTGCAAACCTTTGGTACGAATATTCAGAATGTTCTTGCGGTCACTCTTGGAGAGCCGCCGACGGAAAAGTTTGTCCAGGAAATTATACTGGCGCAGGGTATGGCGTTTTGTAATTTGATAAAGGGGGAATTGCTGCTGCTTCCAGGCGTCCTTGAGGCTTTGGATTATTTTAAATCAAGTGGCATTAAGCAAGCAATTGCTTCTTCATCAGTAGATTTTTTAATCCAGGCCACAATCGACGAAATTCAGATTAAAGATTATTTTGAGATTGTAATTTCCGGCGCTCATCTGCCGCCAAAACCGAACCCCGATATTTTCCTCTCCGCTGCTGATGCGCTCCAAATCCCCCCGAAGGCTTGCCTGGTGATCGAAGATTCGCCTTCAGGCATAATGGGGGCTAACTCTGCGGGGATGTTCTCCCTGGCTGTTACAAACACACATCCTCATTCAGCGCTGCAGATGGCAGATGGGGTGGTGAACTCATTACAAGATTTATTCAGTCCTTCTGGGGTACAGAATAATTTGTAAATCGATTTAATCATCAATCTCCAAACTCCCCTTTCATCCCCCCGTGCTCTTGCCCAGGGGTCGGGTGCTGGCGGAGTGGAAATCGCTTTGCCAAGATGATTAATCGCTCTGGTGTCTGGCCGGGCCATTTCTTGTTATTGTACTGAGACCAAGGACCCGATGGCCATCAGGATGAGCGAGAGAAGCACCAGGGCGAGGGTAGCTGAATTTCCCCAGCGGCCAAGTGTCCAACCGGGATCGCTAACCGGCCCGGTCAGCCGTGCCTGGCGGTACATGGGGATCGTTATCAGCGCCACGACGATAGCAGTGGCGCCGCCGGCCAGCCTCAGCCAATCGAGGAACTGCCACGCTCCAATCCAGAGGATCAGGAGAGAGGGGAGTGTGGCGGAAAGCCAGGCAACCCTGCTTGAGAAACCGATCCTTTCCCGGAGGATGTCTGCCAGAGCGAGAGACACTGACCAGTAGCTTGTCACCAGGGCGAACAAAATAAAGAGCGAACCAATCAGACCTGCCCAGGACCCTATCCGTTCGGTGATGCCGATGATTACCACGGGGGTGACCTCGGTCGAGATTCCCAAGGCGATCAAAGAGACGGCCGCGGTGAGCAAACCATTGATCCCGAGTCCAATCAAGATTGCATTGACCGCACCTCGACAGTCAGAACCGAGACCCTTCACTACCTGGGGCACGCTGTAAAAAGTCCACAACGCGTACATAACCATTCCGTAAAGCGCCAGCCACTGCTTCGCCGAGCCCGTTGGTCCTACCGGCACTTGAAATGGCAGTGGAATTGCTCCAATCCCAATTATGGCTACGAGACCGACCAGCACAAGAGCCGCGAAACGCTCGGCGATGCCAATTGCTTTGAGTCCGAAGAACACCACACCTGCTGAGATTACATAAACCAAAAATTCAGCGAGGTGCCGGTTGATTCCGGTGAGGTTGGACGCGATCTCTCCCGCACCGGAAACGTATGCTGCCAGGTTGGCCAGGAAGGCGATGCTCAAGAACGCAAAAATTGTCCACAGTATCCAGCGTCCGAGGCGGCCGCGCAGGACATAAAGGTACATAAGCTCAACTATCTGGAGATCGCGCCCGGTGCGGAATAACACCTCGGCAAGCATAAGGTGGACTAGTGAACTGGCGGCCCAGGCTACAGGTAGAATGAGAGCGATTCCGATAAATCCAACCTTTTCGGCAAGGAAGGGCACAGCCATGATACCCGCGCCAATGCCGGCACCTACCATGAGCGAGATTGCTTCCCAGCGCGTAAGCGATTGTTCCTTGATCATTTTCTTCATTCCTTTGGAAGTGAGGGATTATAGCGTTGCTATCTCGATGTAGGGGACCCGGTTGTCCAGCAAGCTGACAGATTTGCCCGACCAGGAGACTGCAAAAAGTTCGCTGCGGTAGGTGATGTGGAAATGACGGCGGGCGACCGCGAGCAGGGGGTCGCCCTCCACCAGCCCGATCATCAGGAATGCTTTACCTCGCGAGTACGCTTTCTGCAGGCAGGCGGATAGCAGGGCTTGCATCACGGCTTGATTGTCTTCGGTCACACAAATACAAGAAGCAATCGCCAGCGGTATCACCTTGCCTGGCGGGGTGAGTGGTTGGGCCCGGGTAAGCAGTGCTGCAAGATTATAAAGCGGGCGGAGCAGCCGCAGCTCCGGTCCGTAGGAGTCGATTATGTCTTGTTTGTAGGCTGCTTGATCCCAGGCAGCCATAACGCCCACAATAGTATCACCCCGGCGAGCGACCATAATATCTTCTGGTCTGAGCCCGCGAAGCCTCGCTCCGCCGCTAAAATCCTCAAGTTTGTAGGCGGGGAAGAATTGCCGGCGGGGGCCCTGGAGACGCAGATAAGCGGTGATTTCACTCAGGGTTTCTTGCGAGGCTGGTCGCACGTTTACTCCCGGCACACGGATAACTCGCCTTGCTCGCAGGGGGATGGCACAGGTTGTCATGCCCCAACGGCCTGCAAGGTGTAAACCTCCAGGCAGTCGGGCTCCCACCAGGAGTTTACGGGCTCGAGGATTCCCGCTGGAGATAACCCCTGTATAGAGAAGATTGGGAGGGCTTGCATCTCTGAAATACTTTGCTCCCTGGTGGATAATCCAATTCCCCTGGAAACTCTTGGCAACCCGAATCTGACCGATGTAGCCGAGCGGTGCCTCTTGCCCATTCAGATAGGCCCGCCGCTCCGCGCGGCAAGCGATTCCGGCCAATTGCCCGTCTAGTCGATGACGGACAACCAGCACATCGCAGGGATCGCCCATGATTGTGGTGCCGAGGAAATAATCCGGCTCGCGAGCAAATCTTATAGAAACGGCGCCTGGCATCGGCACCGAACCCACCAGCGCCCGGATGTCGGGCTCATCGTCCGGCGTTGCCCATTGGAAGTCGAACTTGGTCTCACTTTTCATCAGTTTCCCAGGTGCATACCTTGTTTCTTGAAAGACTCGCGCCGGAAAAGCGGGTTGTAGATGAGGTAGGTGGAGAATCGGTAAAGCGAGGCGAGATTGGTTTGCAGATCCAATGCGCGCCTGATGATTGAGGAGTGACTGCTCCAACGCTGGCGGCAGGCCCAGGCAGCCTCGGTCAGTTCGTCGGGTGTCATCCGCACTGGGCGGAAGGCTGCATGGTTGAATCGATAATCCGGGTGGAGCCACCAGCGCCCATCATAGAGAAGACGGCCTTCGGACTTGAGGCGCTCGTAGAACGGTGTTGACGGGTAGGGCATTAACACGTTAAAGGCTGCAAACGTAAAACGGTTGGAGATACCCCACTCACAGGTCTCAAGAATCGACTCGACGGTATCGTGATCGTATCCGAGCGCAAAGGCTGCCCAGGTTTGTAAGTGGTAGT
>CBDVDO010000020.1:0-11830 GCA_965372765.1 uncultured Anaerolineales bacterium | reverse complement strand
GGAATAGGGGGGCGGATTGGCGCAGTTGTGGGAGAAAAGCTTTACCGGTTAACCGCTAGACATCAGGTGATTTGTATTACCCATCTACCGCAATTAGCCGGATTTGGACAACAACATTATCAGGTCTCAAAAGATGTTGAAGGCGGTCGTTCATATATCCAGGTTCAGGAAATTTCTGGTGAAGATCGGATAAGGGAATTAGCAACGATGTTAGGAGGACCCAGTGAAAAGAATCTGGAATCAGCCCGAGAGCTGCTAGATTATGTCTCGCGGGTGATTCATCAGAATTGAGTCTGGAATCATTCCTGATCATCAATACCACATCAACAACCCCTGAAATGCTCGCCTGGTCATGGGCTGCCAATCGTTGAGGGCAAGGTCTTTTGGAGAAGTCTCTGAAAATGGAGTTTGAGAATTCGGAGATTATTTAACCCTATGGATATTCAATCGCATATCATGCGGTTCAGGAATAATAAACGCAAAAAAGACCGATCCAATCCATTGGGAACGATCGGTTTATTGATAATTGTTTTTCTTAGTCTGGCAGCAACTATACTGGTATTTTTGTTAGTATCTCGCTATGCTGTTATAACAGAGAACCTGCCGTCTCCTGATATGCTGGCAAATTTGCTGGACGCTCCAAGAGGATCTCTCCTCGAACCTACAAGAATCTATGATCAGAAGGGGGAAACTGTTTTGTGGCGTTTCGAGAACCCTGCAATTGACTATCGGCGGAATATCAGGCTAACCGATGGCACCACTCTTTTTTACACGGATATCCCGGAAGTTTTGGTGGCAGCAACCCTGGCAGCCACAGATCCGGATTACTTTATAAAACCAAATAATTTCCTGAGCAATTTATTTGATAACCGCCCGGATCCAATTCCGCAAAAACTTGTCAGGGACCTTTTATTATGGGATGAAATCGATCATCCTTACCATCAGATTCGAATCAATCTACTGGCAGACCAGATTGTCGCTGTACATGGACGGGAAAAAGTGTTGGAATGGTATTTAAACAGTTCCTATTATGGAAATCAGATATATGGCGTGAATCAGTCAGCCAAGTTTTATTTTGGGAAATCGGTTGAAAACTTGGATCTGGCAGAATCCGCCTTACTTGCTGCAGTGGCAAAATATCCTTCCTTAAATCCATATGCTGCGCCAACTGCCGCAAAAGAAAATCAGGAACTAATATTAGAGGAGATGGTATCTGAGGAACAAGTTTCCGAGCAAGACGCCGGCCGGGCTGAAAGAAAAGAGCTTATTTATGCTGACCAGGGGTTGGCGATAAATTCCCCAATGCCAGCTTTTGTAGAATATATTCTGGATGAAGCCGGTGGGATCATACCCCTCGAGCGGTTGTTAAGGGGAGGATTCAAAATCATATCTTCTCTTGATAGTGATCTTCAGAGTGAACTGGAATGTACATCTAAGATCATGTTGAAGCGGGTTTATGGAGAAAATCCTCAACTGGATGAAGATTGTCAAGCATCGAGATTGTTGCCAAAGTATTCAGGACCAGTATTAAAAAATGATGAAGAATTTGAAATCAACCTTGTACTTCTTGATCCCCGGGAGGGACAAATTCTGGCTATGGTGGAAACATCGAACCGAATTGGTTATGGCAGGATGTTTGAACCCAAACTTCCCGGATCTCTTATCACCCCTTTTATTTACTTAAATTCATTCAGGCAGGGTTTTAATCCAGCTTCTTTAGTTTGGGATATTCCCCTTGCTGAGGAAGCCTTCTCTAGTGAAGAGCTGCACCCGGGAGTTGAAGGGCAAATTGATTATCTCGGTCCGGTGAGCATGCGGTCTGCCTTGGTGAATGATTACTTATCGCCCGCAAAACAGTTATGGGATTCTCATGGATACCTTCAGGTAGAAAATACGATGGCTTTGTTTGGGTTTTCTATTCCAGTAGAGAGCTGCCAGGAGTGCACCTATTTCCCGGGCAGTGCCAGGTTAGAGATGGTCGATATTGCCCAGGGCTATGGTGTATTTGCGAATCAAGGTGTGCTGCAGGGCAAACCCGATGGGAATTCTAGTCTCGGGGTCCGTCCCGCTGCAGTAGTGAGGATTGAGGATTCTTTTGGTGTGATATGGTTGGATCAAAAACCGCTAGTTGAGAAAACGGTTATCAGTGAAAAACTAACTTATTTGATCAACCATGTCCTCAGTGACGAGGATGCCCGATCTAACACAAAAGAAAATGATGCGTTTCTTATTGGACGACCTGCAGGAATAAAGGTAGGGAATGTTAACAATTCCTTGTCAGGTTGGGTTGTTGGTTATACTCCCCAGGTAGTGACAACTGTATGGGCTGGCGGTATTGAAGAAGAAGGAATACTTTCTCAGTCTGATTTCAAGCAGATTACTTCCAGTCTATGGAGGGCGATCACGCAGTATACTGCAAGAGACCGCGCTGTTGAGGATTGGCAGAGACCGGATGGGTTGACTACCCTTGATGTGTGTTATCCCTCGGGCATGCTGCCTACCGAATTCTGTCCAAAGGTTCTCAGAGAAATTTTTCTTCAAGGAAATGAACCCCAACAAGCGGACACACTTTATCAGGTTTTGGAAGTTAATCGCGAGACAGGTTTGCTCGCTTCAGTATTTACACCTGCTGAGCAGATAGAAAAGAAAGTGTATCTTGCCATTCCCCCGGAAGCGGAAGATTGGGCGGAACAAACCGGAGTGCTAACGCCACCCGTTGTTTACGATCTGGAAAACCTGGAAGCACGGGAGGGTTTTCTAATCTCATATCCGGATAATTTTTCTTTTGTTCATGGAGATGTGCGGATCAGTGGATCCATCCCGGAAGATGGTTTTAATTCTGCCAGACTTCAGTATGGAAAGGGGATGAACCCCACTTCCTGGCTCCAGATTGGACCAGATATCCTCTCTCCGGCCGCTAGGGAAAGATTGGGGACCTGGGAGACAGATAATCTTGAGGATGGACTCTATGCTCTGCAGCTGGTTCTGGTGGGGGAGCAGATGCAAATTGAAAAGGTCTCCCTGGTAGTTTCAGTGGATAATACACCTCCGGAGATAGGTTTAACATCCGATCTGACTGGGGAGACAATTCCTTATAAAAACGGAAAGGAACTGCTCTTTGAGGCGGTATTTGAGAATAATAATGAAATCCAAAGGGTTGTTTTCTATATAAATTCTCGCCAAGTTTCGAGCAGGGAAGTACCTCCCTTTGTTTTACTCTGGACGATGACCTTGGGAGATATTGAATTACGGATTGTGGCCGAGGATCAGGCGAACAATCAGAGCGAATTAATTTATACCTTTAAGGTTATAGGGGATTAAATTAGACTGGATAAAGCTGATAATTGTTTCCAGACTAAAAAGATCAGATACCGATTTTATTAGGCAAGATATTACTTTTTAAACCCAAATAAGCGGAGAGCGTTGATATCATTACGCCAGTTTTTCTTCACTTTCACCCGCAACTTTAAAAACACTTTTCGTCCGCTCATGGCTTCTATCTCTTTTCGAGCTGTGGAGCCTATTCGTTTAATCATTTTTCCCCCTTCTCCTATAACGATTCCTTTTTGAGAATCCCGCTCAACAAATAATGTGGCTTCAATGTAGGCGCCGTGATCCTTCCTTTCTTTATATTCGTCAATTCTTACTGCGATAACATGGGGAAGTTCACGCTGAAGATGCAGCATGGATGCGGCACGGATCATGTCGGCGGCGATATCCCGCTCGAATAGATCTGTAATCTGATCTTCAGGGTATAGTTGAGGTCCTTCAGGTAAGGATTTTTTTAAAGCTGCAAGCAGCAAGTCAATGTTTTCACCGGTTATAGCAGATACCGGGATAAGTTCCGCCTCCGGTAATAATGCCTGATAGCGGTCTTTTCGTTCCTTAAGTTCAGTGGAGGTAATTTTATCAGTTTTATTGAGCGCAATAAATATTGCAGGTTGATTCTTCACTTCCTTGATGACTTTTCCAAAGAGATGATCTTCTTCAGAGGGGGGGAAGCTGCTGTCAAACACCACCAGCGCTGAATCTGCATCTTCTAGCGCAAGCCGGGCATCTTTATTCATGAATTCACCTAATTTGTGCTGGGGGTGGTGCAGCCCGGGAGTATCAATGAAAATTAATTGTGCATCTTGCAGGGATAAGATACCAAATTGCTGCAGTCTGGTTGTTTGGGGTTTAGGGGAAACAGCTGCAATTTTTTGATTCAACAATCGGTTAAGCAAGGTGGATTTCCCTACGTTGGGTCTTCCCATCACCGCGATAAAACCCGATCTGTACTCTTGACTTGAGTTCATGCTAGAAAGCCTCTTTTTAGGTGTTTTTTGCCCCATTTGGGGAAACGATTTAAACTTGGCATGCCTTGACCGATCACGGCATAATTATTATAATTACGTGTCTGGGTTAATGACAAAAGAATTCAGGGATACTTGTTGTAATGAAACAGTATCCGATTCAATAGCACAATTGCTTGCCCTGGTGGAGACCGGGGCATCTTAACGCGTATGGTAACCTTTGGTGGGTAGTTTGGTCAAGTAGAAAAGGTAATCAGGAGATTATATGGCTCAAGTAGAAAAAGCCAAGAATTACGCTCGAATTAGTTATCGTTATCCATTGCCGCCCCTTATCGAGGTTCAACTGGAATCGTTTAAACGATTAAAAGAAACAGGAGTAAAAGAACTGTTTCATGAGATCTCTCCCATTGAGTCTTATAACGGAAAGATGAAACTGTATTTTCCAAGTGATACCCCTGAAGCAAAACAATGGGAACTGGAATACAGGTTTGAAGATCCTGAATATACTGTTCAGGAATGCGTCGAACGTGATCTAACCTACGGTTCGGCTCTGTACGTTTCCGTGCTTCTGGCAGGCGCAAAGGTGCCAGAACCGATCAAGCAGGAAATCTTTATGGGTGAATTTCCCGAGATGACTGATAAGGGAACTTTCATCATCAACGGTACCGAAAGGGTTGTTGTTTCTCAATTGATCCGTTCCCCTGGGGTATATTTTGAGGCAGATGTTGACCGAACAACCGGGCGCCGCCTGGCGGTTTCAAAATTGATTCCTGACCGGGGTGCCTGGATGGAATTTGAAACCAGGAAAACCGGTTATTTAACTATCCGGTTTAACCGTCAGCGAACGATTCCAGTGACAATTTTCCTAAGAGCTCTGGCAGCTGTAGACGATGGGTTGAAGGACTCTCCAATTAAAGAAGGAACAGACGAAGAACTCATTGCTCTCTTTGAGGATATCGATACCAACCCGGACAGGATGTTCATTCCTGCCTGTTTTGCACAGGAACCGGATTGGGAAGTCCCCAAGGGCATGACCATCGCTGAGATAGCTCTTATTGATTTCTTCAAACGTATGCGTCCTGGTGATCCGGCAACAGTAGAAAACGCCCGTGAATTCCTGGAGGATCAGCTGTTTAATGATCGCCGCTACAATCTGGAACGCGTCGGTCGTTATAAGTTGAATCAGAAATACGACCTGGAAGGCAAAGTTCCTATTGACCATCTCACAATTACAAAATGGGATATCTACTATTTGATCCGCAGGATGATTGAGATCAACAACAATATGGTAGATCCTGATGATATTGATCATTTGGGCAATCGGCGGATAAAGACAGTGGATGAGCTAATCCAAAATAAATTAAGAGTGGGTATTCGCCGGATGGAGCGTGTGATCCGTGAAAGGATGTCAATCCGCGGGAAGAAAAAAATGTCGCCGGTTACCCTGGTGAACATTCGTCCTGTGGTTGCCTCGTTGCGTGAATTTTTCGGCTCCAGCCAGCTATCACAGTTTATGGACCAGACTAATCCGCTCTCAGAATTGCGCCATAAACGGACATTATCAGCCCTGGGTCCAGGCGGCCTTCACCGCCAGCGAGCAGGGTTTGATGTGCGAGACGTACATCAATCCCACTATGGCCGCATCTGTCCGATTGAAACACCCGAAGGTCCGAACATCGGGTTGATCGGCAGGTTTGCTTCTTATGCACAGGTAAATGATTACGGTTTTATTGAAACGCCTTACCGTAAGGTTCGCCAAGCTGTATCTCCCAAAGATCCAGAGATTGTTGACGCCCAGCTTAGAGAGGATGTTATTCATCCCACCTCCAAGAAAGTCATAGCAGCCGCTGGTGAACGAGTGACGGAGAAGATGGCTTCCGCCATGGCGAAAGCAAAAATTGAGCATGTGCTGGTTATTCCATTCATATCAGAAGAGGTTGAGTATCTGGCAGCAGACGCAGAAGACAGATTTGTCATCGCTCAAGCCAATGCTGAAATAAATGACCATTTTGAATTCGTTAAAGAGCGGGTATCTGCCCGGCATCACTCTGACTTTTTGTTTGTAAAACCAACTGATATTGAATATATTGACGTAGCACCGAACCAGATCGTTGGCATCAGTGCCGCGCTGATTCCTTTCTTATCCCATGATGATGCTAACCGGGCTTTGATGGGCTCCAACATGCAAGCACAAGGTGTGCCGCTGTTACGCCCTGAAATTCCCCGTGTATCAACTGGCATGGAAAAGCCAGCCGCTATGGATTCCGGACAGGTGCTTCTCGCGGATGAAGATGGGGAAGTTATTTCCGTGGTAGGGGATAAGGTTATTATCCGGAATTCAAAAAATGAGAACAAGGAATACAAACTCTGGAAGTACGAGCGCTCAAACCAGAGTACCTGCATTGATCAGCGGCCGATCGTACGGAAAAGCCAGCTGGTGAAAAAAGGTGATGTCATTGCCGATTCCTCTTCGACAGTAAATGGAAAACTGGCGTTAGGTCAGAATATCACAGTTGCCTTTCTATCCTGGGAAGGGGCAAACTTTGAGGATTCGGTTGTGATTTCTGAACACCTTCCCCAAGATGATGTCTATACCTCCATTCATATTGAAGAGCATGAAGTTGAATCCAGGGACACCAGGCTGGGTCCGGAAGAAATCACCCGGGATATACCCAATGTTGGTGAAGAAGCGCTGAAGGATCTGGATGAAACAGGCGTGATCCGCATCGGTGCTGAAGTCGGCCCAAACGATATCCTGGTTGGTAAGATCTCACCCAAAGGCGAAAAAGAATTATCTCCAGAAGAACGATTGCTGCGAGCGATTTTTGGTGAAAAATCACGGGATGTAAAAGACACATCGCTTCGCATGCCGCATGGAGAACGTGGAAAAGTTATTGAGGTAAATGTATTCACCCGCGAAGACAATACCGATTTGTCTCCCGGTGTTGAGAAAATGGTCCGTGTTTTTGTAGCCCAGAAACGGCGCATTACAGCAGGTGACAAAATTGCCGGCCGCCATGGAAATAAAGGTGTTGTCTCAACAGTAGTTCCGGTCGAGGATATGCCTTACCTTGATGATGGTACACCAGTAGATATGCTCTTAAGCCCAACCGGTGTTCCTGGCAGAATGAATATCGGGCAGATTTTGGAAGCACATCTGGGATGGGCTGCAAAGAAATTAGGATTCCGAGCAATAACTCCTGTATTTGATGGCGCTCGGGAGAGCGAAATTGAAGCCGAACTGGCACGAACCTGGATGATTGATCAGGCCTGGATGGAAGCAGAACAAAAAGCCTGGGAGTGGCTGGACGGTTTTGACTATGAACCACATGATATCCAGGATAATGACGAGGCACGACGGCTCTTCCTGGAAAATTGGCTCGGTGAGCGTGGTTACGATATCTATAAACTAGTATCGGATGAAATCTATGCAAGGCGGACAGTTCTGCGGGAATGGCTTCGAGATAAAGGGTATGAACCCGACCAAATTCTTTTCTTTGAAGATAAGGATATTCCTTATAGTGAACGCGATGCCCAGGATGAGCGAGCCGTAGAGACCTGTCTGAAATTGTGGATCAAACATGTTTCTGGAAGTGAGTCGAAGAAAATTGACAAACTAAATCTGGAACGTTTAAGAGACCGGGCAGATGAACTGGTGGCCAAGACGGGTGTTCCCTTGCCGTTGTTTGGAAAGCAAACAGTCTTTGATGGAAAAACCGGAAAACCTTATCACAATCCAGTTACAGTCGGTATAATGAATATTCTTAAATTACATCACCTGGTAGAAGACAAAGTTCATGCCCGATCCACTGGTCCCTACAGCCTGGTATCACAGCAGCCCTTGGGTGGTAAAGCACAATTTGGTGGTCAACGCTTCGGAGAAATGGAAGTTTGGGCTTTAGAAGCTTATGGTGCGGCTCATACCCTGCAGGAAATGCTAACTATTAAATCAGACGATGTTGTCGGCCGCGTTCAGGCCTATGAGGCAATCGTTAAAGGGGAGCCTATAGAAGATGTGGGTATCCCTGCTTCATTCAGAGTTCTAGTGAAGGAAATGCAAAGTCTTGGACTGTCAATTGAAGCGGTCACAGATGATGGAGATATAATCAGTTTTGGGAAGGAAGACAGCCGGGCGCAGATTCCGCGCATGAGTACAGGATTGCTGGGGCTGGGAAACCGCTAGAGAGCGATTTTCAGCATGAAATGAAATATATTGATGGATAGACTGGCTTGACGCTCAGAATAGGGCGTGCTAAAATTCTTAGTCGTTGCCCAAAAATAATATAAGTGGGCATCAACGATTGATTGAATAACGGTTTACGAGCGATCCAAGGCCATCAAGCAAAATCGATGGCCTTAAAATTTGAAGAGTGAATTAGGTACGGAGGAAAATGTGCCAACAATTAATCAATTAGTCCGCAAAGGACGCACAGATAAGAAAACCAAGAGCAAAGCTCCTGCACTTCGTTATACGTTTAACACAATGAAGCAGCGAAGAATTCGCCAGGAAAGAGGTGCTCCTCAAAAACGGGGCGTGTGCACAATTGTGCGAACAATGACCCCTAAAAAACCGAATTCAGCTCTGCGGAAAATTGCCCGTGTTCGGCTGACCAATGGTATTGAGGTTACTGCCTATATTCCAGGTGAAGGCCATGGTCTTCAAGAGCACTCTGTTGTCTTGATCCGTGGTGGACGTGTGAAAGATCTCCCTGGTGTCCGCTACCATATTGTCCGTGGTGTTCTGGACTCCACAGGTGTGGATGACCGCAAACAGGGACGTTCAAAATACGGAACAAAACAGTCTTAAGATTGGATTTTTCGAACTAAAAATTGATCATTAGATCGATGGAGATAACTGATGAGACGGAGAAAAGCTGACAGGAGAAAGATTGAGCCGGATGTACGCTACAACAATGTAAAAATACAAACGTTCATCAATCATGTCCTGAAAAAAGGCAAAAAGAGAGTAGCAGCGACTCTGGTGTATGATGCGTTAGAAATTATGGCTGAGAAGACCGGCAAAGATCCGGTTGAATTGTTTGAACAGGCTATTCAGAACGCTTCGCCCCGCATGGAGGTTCGCCCCCGGCGAATCGGTGGTGCTACATACCAGATTCCGATGGAAGTACCGACTCACCGCCAATTTACATTGGCAACTAGATGGCTTCTGGAAGCCGCCCGTTCCCGGAAGGGTCAACCTTTCGATGAGTGCCTGGCGGATGAACTTCTGAGTGCATTTAATAATGAAGGTCTTGCAATCCGTAAGCGGGAAGAAGCCCACCGGATGGCAAAAGCTAACCGGGCATTTTCACATTTCAGGGTTTAGATAACCCAAGGTATTTGATTTAGGTTTGTATGGCAAGAAAATACGCATTAGAGCAGTTCCGAAATATTGGTATCATTGCCCACATTGACGCGGGAAAAACAACCACGACTGAGCGGATTCTGTATTACACAGGTAAAACGCACAAAATTGGTTCCGTTGACGATGGGACAACTGTTACCGATTGGATGGAGCAGGAACGTGAACGTGGCATCACGATCGTTTCTGCTGCAGTATCTGCTGTTTGGAAGGGCCACCTAATTAATGTTATTGATACCCCGGGCCATATCGACTTTACGGCAGAGGTTCAGCGATCCCTTCGAGTATTAGATGGAGGGGTTGTTGTTTTTGATGCAGTACAAGGTGTTGAGCCCCAGAGCGAAACTGTCTGGCGCCAGGCAGATCTTTACCGGGTTCCCAGAATTTGTTTTGTAAACAAAATGGACCGGGTAGGCGCAGCCTATGAACGCACAATAGGCATGATCCGCGACAGGTTAGGGGCGAACGTAGTAACAATTCAGGTCCCGATCGGAGAGGAAGATCAGTTCCGTGGTGTGGTTGACCTGATTACCCAAAAGGCATTTATCTGGGAAGACCGATCTGGAAGCGCACCTGTAGAGATTGACATACCAGCTGATTTGAAAGAACAGGTAGATTTATCCCGGAACCAGTTGATTGAAGCAATAGCTGAGACGAACGAAGAATTGACTCTGAAGTTTTTAGAAGAAAAAGAGATTGGAGAGGATGAATTAAAGACCGCCCTTCGGGAAGCGGTAATTAATAATCAAATTACTCCGGTTCTCTGCGGTAGCTCATTGATTAGCACAGGTGTACAGCCATTATTGGACGCGGTTATTGATTATTTGCCATCCCCGCTGGATATTCCATCGGTGGAAGGCATTGACCCAAAAACTGATGAAATAATAACTAGAAAACCAGATGATGACGAACCGCTCAGCGGGCTGGTGTTTAAAATCGTTACAGATCCTTATGTGGGCAGGTTGGCGTATATCCGGATTTACTCGGGGGTGATCGAACAGGGTACTACAGTATTAAATCCCGGTAAACAAAAACGTGAACGCATTGGTCGATTAATTAGGATGTATGCTGATCGGCGAGAGGATATTGAAAAAGCCGGCGCCGGCGATATCGCGGCAGTGCTGGGATTAAAGAGCAGCTTCACCGGGGATACGTTATGTGAGATTGGATCTCCAATTCTCCTGGAAACAATATCTTTTCCGGATCCGGTAATTATGGTTGCGATTGAACCCAAAACAACTGCCGATCAGGACAAATTAGGAACTGCCCTGAAAAAATTATCTGAGGAAGATCCAACTTTCCAGGTCCGCGTTGATGGAGATACCGGGCAAACCCTGATTTCCGGGATGGGTGAATTACATCTGGAAGTACTGGTAGACCGAATGCTGCGTGAATTTAAGGTTCAGGCGAGAGTCGGCCGACCACGTGTAGCTTATAAAGAATCCATCACCCGACCAGTAGAAAAAGTGAATTACCGTCATGTGAAGCAAACAGGCGGCCATGGTCAATACGGGCATGTTGTGCTGAATTTGGAACCCGGTGATGATGGAAGCGGTATTGTATTTGAGGAAGAAATTAGAGGTGGAGTTATTCCCAGAGAATATATCTCTGCCGTTGAAAAAGGCATCCGGTCTGCCGCGGAATCTGGAGTATTAGCTGGATATCCAGTGACAGATGTAAAAGTTACTCTCATAGATGGATCATCCCACGATGTGGATTCCAGCGATCTAGCGTTTAAGATGGCCGGTTCAATGGCTTTCCGCCAGGGTATTCAAAAAGGATCACCTGTCTTGCAGGAACCGATTATGAAAGTGGAAGTTGTCATTCCCGAAGAGTTTCTGGGTGATATAATTGGACAGGTTAATTCCCGCCGGGGAGATGTCCAGGGAATGGATGCTCACCCCGGAGGTTCTCAAGGTGTGCGGGCAATGGTTCCCCTGGCTGAAATGTTTGGTTATGCGACTGAACTACGGTCCGCAACCAAAGGCCGGGGTGCTTTTACGATGGAATTTGATCATTATTCAAAAGTATCTATGGAATTATCACAAAAAATTATTGTGGGCGAGTAAGCTCACCAGATACTAATTGTTAATTAAGAAACGGAAATTGTTTTAGGTCAGGAGAAGACATATGGCGAAAGCGAAATTTGAACGAACGAAACCGCATGTGAATG